>JAFUXM010000168.1 GCA_017470785.1 Synergistaceae bacterium | reverse complement strand
GCTCGGAGTTTACGGAGCTTAATAACGGCGCTGTGATATTTATAGCCGGATTTATGCTTGACGTGCAGGGCGGAGTTTTAAGATTTAAGACCGCGCGCAGTAACGAAGTAAAATTCTCGCTGGAATTATCGCGTATTTTATTAAGCGATTATAGCAATTTAAATAATTTAAATAAATTTATGTTCTCGAGGTCGCCGCGCTTAAGGGCGGCTGGAGAGAGTGCGGAGGTCGAGGTGCTGCAGCCGCCGGCAAGCGGCCAGAAGCCGGTTATATCGTGGCTGCAGGTCTTGCTGCCGCCTTTTATGATGGTATTAGTCATGGGCTCGATGGCAATATTTGCCAAGACCGGCGCTACGATGATGTACACGCTGCCCATGTCTTTTATAAGCATATTTATGGCCGTGATAAATTATAGAGGCCAGACTAAAAAATGGCGGCAAACGCAGGAGTTAATTTATAAAAAATATGCCGAGCATTTAAGCGAGAAAGAAGAAGAGGTCACGGCAGTTGAGACGTCTTATTTATCGATACTGTCGGCAATAAATCCGGGCGTCTTAGAGTGCGTGAATATAGCTAAGAATATTAACCGGCGTTTATGGGAACGCACGTATAGAGACGCAGATTTTCTAAGCGTCAGGCTCGGCACTGGCAGTATTAAGTCAAACGTTGAAATAAAAATTCCTAAAGAGCAGCTTGTGCTTGAGGAGAATGAATTATTGAAAGAGGCAGCGAGGCTTAAAGAGCGGCATAATATTTTAAGCGGCGTGCCGGTGTGCCATAATTTTCTTGATAGTTCTATAACTGGTTTAGTAGGCTCACGCAGCAGCGTGCAGAAAACGGCGTGGGAAATTATTATGGACATAGCCGTGCATCATTCGTATGAAGACGTGAGATTAATATGCGTTTATCCTGAGGCTGAAAAGGCGCAATGGGAATGGATACGCTGGCTGCCTCATGCATGGAATCCGGAGCGGACGCGGCGGTTTATGGCCTGTGAGCGTGAAAATGCGCGGCCAATGCTGCGCGAGCTTGCCGAGATGATGAAAGTGCGGCAGCGTGAGACCCGCGAGGATAGAAATGATGCTTTTCCTAAAATTCCGTTTTATTTTTTAGTGCTGGCAGATAAAAATTTAGTTGAATGCAGCGGCGAAAGTTTTTTGCCCAGCTCGGCAATGATAGGCTTCGCAGCTTTATATGCTTACGGAGATATAGCGGCTTTGCCCGGCGAGTGTCAGACTATAATCGAGTGCGGCAGCTATGAGACTGAGCGGTCCGGAGTTATACGCGATACGTTAAACTCGAGCGAGAAATTTTTCACGCCGGATTATATAAATTTAAATTTAATGGACGGGTTAGCGAGGGCGTTAGCGCCGGTGAGACTTAAAGCATCGGGCGGCGGCGGCATTCCGACTAAAGTTTCGTTTTTGCAGGGCTTAGGCATTAATCGAGTTAATGACTGGGATTTAATGCAAATCTGGAGCAGCAGGCGCAGCTACGCAAGCTTAGCGACGCCGATAGGCATTAAAGAAAACGGCGATGCATTTAATTTCGACATTCATGAAAAGGAAATGGGGCCGCACGGCTTAGTGGCCGGAACGTCGGGAAGCGGCAAGAGTGAAATGCTGACGGCATGGCTGCTGTCAATGGCTGCGCATTTCTCACCTGAAGACGTGAATTTTTTATTAATAGAATTTAAGGGCAATGATCTTTCTAATATATTAAAGACTTTGCCGCATGTAGCCGGTGTTGTGAGCAACTTGCAGGACTCGTCGAGCATTGAGCGCAGTTTAAAATCTTTGCGCGGCGAGATCAAGCGCCGGATGCGCGTGTTTGAGAGTGCGGCTGACTTGGACACTAAGTCTATATTTAAATATCAGGAATATCAAAAGACGAGTTCGAAAGGCAAGGACTTAGAGCCCATGCCGTATTTAATCACGGTGCTTGACGAGTTCGCGGAGTTAAAGACGCAGTATCCTGAGCAGATGGACGAGTTTAATTCTATTGCGAGAGTTGGGCGAAGCCTTGGAATATATATGGTCTTGACGACGCAGGCGCCCGGCGGAGTTATCACGCCGCAGATGGAGGCCAACAGCCGGTTTAGAATTTGCCTGCGCACTGCCAATACCGGCGAGAGCAAGGAGATAATCGGCACGCCGGATGCGTTCTTTATATCATCGCCTGGCCGGGCATACGTGAAAGTCGGCGATAGTATATACGAGCAGGTGCAGACTTTCTTCAGCAAAGCGCCTTATAACCCTGAGAGCAATTTAGGCAAGAAGTCTGCTGTGAGTGAAATAAATTTAGTTGAGCTTGACGGCAAGCGCACGCGGCCTGTGAGCCATGACAAGACTAAGGGCGCATCGGGCGATATTTTAACTGAAGGTCAGGTGTTAGTGCGTTATATAGTTGACAATGCTGAAAAAAATAATATAAGCAATGCGCGGCCGGTCTGGACTGACGCGCTGCCTGAATATTTAACTTTAAGCGAGGCGTGCGAGGGCTTTAAATTAGCATTTAATTTAGATACGCACGAGTGGCGTGAAGTTAATTCGGGTCTTAAAATCCCGGTTGGACGGATTGACGATCCTGAAAATCAGCGGCAGTACGCATTTGCGTTAGACTTTATGAGCGGCGGCCATAATATATTATACGGTGCGCCGTCTTCAGGCAAGACTACGTTTTTACAGACTGCAATATTATCAGCCGCGTTGAGCTACACGCCGGAGCAGCTTAATTTTTTAGTAATGGACTTTGGGAACTGGGGCATGAAAATATTTGAGAAGCTGCCGCATATGTTAATGGTCGCTGACGCAGCCAGCAAAGAAAAAGTGCAGCAAGCTGAAGAGTATATTAAATCTCAGCTTGATTTGCGCCGCAGGTTATTTGCATCGCAGGGCGTCGGGACGTTAGAAGCTTATCGCGAGGTCTCGGGCAAAAAAATTCCGGCTGTTATAGTTGCAGTTGATAACATGGCCGCGCTTTATAACCAGTATCCGGACACGATGGACACGTTAATTCAAGTTGCGCGTGAGGGCGGCGGCTTGGGCGTATATTTATTATTAACAGCCGGCAACCCCGGGAGCTTTATGTTTAGAATAGCGCAGTATGTTAAGTCAAATCATGCGCTGCAGCTCACTGACAAGTCGGATTATAGAGCATTAGTCGGCGGAATGGGCCGTCAAGAGCCCGGGCATTTCGCAGGCCGCGGCTTTACTAAAGGACCTTTGGAATTTCAGACGGCATTATGCGTAGAAGGAGATACTGAGGGCGAGCGCGTCAAGAAATTAAGGGAAATGTGCGAGGCCATGAGCAGCAGTTGGACGGGCAAGCGCGCATCGCTGGATGAAGCTGCCGAACGCGAAGTTGATGCAGGCGAGCTGAGCTTTAACTCTGACGCTATGCAGATTGGAATTGATATCAAGTCTCAAGAGCCTGTTGAATTTAAATTTGAAAGCATGAACGGCTGCATTATATCCGGAAGTCAAAACAGCAGCGCAGGACGTATGATGGCTTTGATTGCTAAAACTTTAGATTTAGATGACACAACGGATTTATATATATACGGCTCTGAAAATTGGTTAGAGCAGTTCAGCGATGAAACTAAGACTGCAAGCGATGCTCAAAGCTCTGATGCTATGATAGGCGAGCTTGCGGACGTATTTGATTCAAGATTTGATTTTGAAGAGCGCTATAAGCGTATCGTTCTTTGCATTAATGATTTTCTAAAATTTTATGAAGATATATCAGAGGAAAGCGCAGATATTCTTAACACTATTATTAACAGCGGAGCTGACAGAAATATTTTTATATATATAGCTTGCGACTTAAAGGCCTTGGGCAGGCTTTACATGTTTAGAGAGAGCGTGCAGCCGTTCGCTTCGTGTGTGCTTAAAGGCAATGCCATTGCAGTAGGCGGTAGCTTAAGAGCTTATACGGCGTTTAACGAAATGCACCAGATTATTAATGATATAAATCTCGATGATATGGCAAACACAGGCTGTTTAATTCACGCTAATAAGTTAGTGCAGCTAAAATTCGCTAAGTCAGGAGATGAATAGAGCCATGAACAATCCTGAAAGCTTTATTATTACTTTAAGATGCGCTGAACGCGGTATAGAGATTGATTTAGAGCTGCCGTCGAGCTTAATTATAAAGGAACTGCGCGGAAAAATTTTAGATATTTTAAAGAATTTATATCCCGAAGACTTCGAGACTTGGCTTGAATGTGAGATATTGCATAACTGCATAGCTTTAATGGACAGCGAGACGCTTTTAAGCTCGGGAATTTTTGACGGGCAATATATAGAAGTTGTAAAGATTTAATAATTAATGATTTTTATGAAAGGAGGTGAAGAATATGCCGAAAATTTTAGTTACTCCGGATTTTCTTAAATCCAAAGCCACCGAGCTGACTAACGCTCAGACTGCTCTTACTGCCACGATGAAGGCGATACAGCAGCTTGCCGATACGCTTTTATCAGAGTGGGAAGGCAAAGCTCAGAAAGCGTTTATGAACAGCTACGAGGCTAAGAAGCAGGTCTATAAGGAATTTGATGTCGCTTTGCAGAAATTTGCTGATTTCCTTAATGACTATGCCAGCACTATGGATACGGCCGACACGGGCGGTGCAAGCGAGGCGGGCGGCTTGGCTTAATTTCAGTGTTAAGTGTTAAGCCGCGTTTATTGTATGGAAGGAGGTGAAGTTTAATGGCCGACAGAATAGTAGTAACGCCTGAAACGCTTGAGCAGCGTTCCAATGAGCTTAAAAAGGCTCAAGAAACTCAGCGTCAATCATTCGATACAGTCAAGAGTTTAATTGATAATTTAGTTTCTGGCTGGGAAGGCGAAGCTCAACAGGCGTTTATGAACAGTTATAACAATAACAAAAAGACGTTCGATGAATTTATTGTTGACATGGGCAATTTTGCAAAATTTATGTATGATTTTGCTGCTGCGATGCGACTTAACGAAAAAGGCGGAGTGAGCAAAGCTCAGCAGCTTTAGTAAAGTCAAAAATTAATTATTTATTCAGGGCGGGGGGAGTACGTCTCTCCGTCCCGAATTTAAGCAAATTTAAGAGCAAGATTTAGCATTTAATTTAAATTTATAAATAGGGGGATTGAATATGGAGATAGATAATGCGGCTATAGAGAATAAATCTTTGCGTGTCACGCGCAAGGAATTGTTCTACGCGGCGGCAATGCTGCATTTAAAACAGCTTGTAAATATAGTCTATGATTTTCCGGCTGATACGACACTTTTTGATCAGGAACTGCGTGAAGCAAAGAGCAGTCTGCGAAAGAAGCAGCTTTTAAAAGAGAGTGCGCGGGAAGGCGTTACGCTGGATTTTGCCTTGACTATATGCGCGGTATTCTGCGCTATGCCGGAGAAGTGCGAGGTCGTGAGCCAAGATAATTATCATGCAGCTATCTATGAGATAAGCTCGCTATGCATGCTGTTTGAAGAATTAAATGATGATGAGTTTAAGGCTCTATGGTTTCTTGATAGATACAGTCTTGATAAATATATAGAGACGAAAATTAATAATAATGCAAAAACGGACTTGAAAGGAGAGTCAGGTTTATAATGGCAGGCCTTATGGATTCTAACGGTCAGATAGTTATTAACGAGCTGGAAGCTGAGGCGGATATCCGTAAAATTATAGCTGCTAAACAAAGGCTGGCTGAGGTTAGAAATATGCTTAACCCATCTAAATTAGACGACGAGCATATGCTTGGAAGCGTACGCAGTGCTCTGGAAGAGAAACTTGCAAAGATGAACAGGGATTTAGATAAATATGAGCGCAGCTGCGATTCTGTTATTAAATATATTAGATCTACGATTGATAAGTACAAGAGAATTGACCGTGAGTACAAGCGCAAGGCCCAGAGCTTAAAAGGAGGAAGATAGCTGATGGCAGCAACAAAAATTAACGTTCATAACGTAACTGACAGCATTAATAATGCCAATAAGCAAATAGCTGAGCAAGAGCGGGCATTAAGCAATATTGAGAAAAATATTAATTCAATGCAGGGTGTATGGGAGGCCGAAGATCAGAAAGCTTACGCTGAGAGATTTAAAGTTAGAAAGCAGAAGATAGATGATTTTAATATTGCCTTAAGCGAATATTTAAAGGCAATGCAGAAATACGTCGACGACTGTGCGGCTGCAGACGAGCAGACCGGCAGAGATTTGAGCGGCATAAGCTGGTAGAGCATACAAAATCAGCGGCTAAGCTATTAATAATTTATTAATAAAATAATAAAAGGAGTAAATTTACATGCCTAAGATGCAGATAGTGACGGATGCGATGCTTGACCGTGCGAAAGATATAGGGCTGAACGCGGAGAAAATTTTAGCAAGCCAGAATAAAGTGACCGGTATATTTCAGAACATGGGTAAGGGGTTCAGCGGTCGTGTGCCTACTTTAATGACTGAGCACATGCTTGCTATGGACGGCGACTATAACAGCATGAATGAAATATTAAATGCTTATAAAGCCTTCATGGAGGATACAGCCAATAATTATGAGTGGACAGACGAGGAAATGTCGCGCTGGGCTGAGGCTCTTGCTCAAAAATCATAATTAAGTGCTGTGGCAAAATTTATTTAAAGGGGCGTTGAAATTTATGTCCGCAAATTTAATTACGTTTGATGCGCAGTATATGCTGCAGCAGGCTAAAGTGCTTAGCAGCGCTTCGGATGCTATTAACGAGGCAGCAAGCGATTTAAAGCGAGCCAGCCTTCATGAGAGGTGGCGATGCCGCGAGTGCAATGTTATAAATGACAGGCTCGGCGAAATTAAGTCGTTTCTGGGTAAGCTTGACAGGGGCATTGATGCTGTGTCAAGCGCATTAAATACTGGTGCTGCCCGTTTTGCTGAGCTTGAAAGTCGTGCAGCGAGCCAAGCAGACGGCTTAGCCAATAATCTTAGAGATAAGCATGGCTTTGAGGGACATGGCTATGGCCAAAGCGGAAGCGATAGAAATTTGCCTGTTACGCAGATCCCTGATACTGACGTTAATAGAGCCCACGTTGACGGCATTAGTCGCAGCTACGAAGATAAATTGCTCAGTTCAGCACATGCTGTAGACAAGACCACAAAAACTTTCGACGATGACCCAAGCAATGGCACGTACGGAGCAGATCAAGGCGATATGGCTAATAACAAAAAGGGGATTGGGATCTTTGATTTGCGATGGTTTAATGATAAAGATATATATGCATATGTCAAGCAGCAAAATCGTTACGCAAACTATTCTAATGCAGATGTTGCCAAACTTTTGGATCAAATTAATTCCGAAGGATGCGGCTATGTTGCCATGGTCAATAATATTTTTGTCGAGTATGAGGGGCGGGAAACTGAGTTTGAGAAGACTTTCGGCTTCCCAATGTATGATAAGAACGGGATAGCTAATTATGATTACCTGCTTGTAGATTTCTACGCCAACACGGACGATAGATATTATCTTGATGAGAAAATGGGAGCAACTGCGCTTGTAAATGATGTAATATTGCAATATGAGGGAAAAGATAATGATTTTAGAAATAAATACGGCTGTGCCCCTCTTTTGGAAGATGGAGTAACCATTAATCCTGAAGCAAGACAAAAGATATTGGACTCGTATCAGGACACTTCTGTTGTAACGATGGAGATGGAAGGTACTACTTGCTCACTTGAAAATCGGATGGAGCATTATATGAATTTAAAAGGAATTGAATATAGCTCCGCTATGTGCGGTAGTTCTCTGAGTTCTGCCGAAATTAATGATTATTTGAATAATGGCAAGAACGTTAATATAGCCGTTAGTGATTTTAACTTGTATAAGGAAAATGGAAAAGCGGCAGCTAATGATGTTGGAGGTCACTGGATGACAATTACCGGAATAGCGGACGACGGGCGTTATATAGTATCAAGCTGGGGAAATCGCTATTATTTAAATCCAAGCGAGTTAAACGCCCCGTATTTTCTCGTTACGGATCTAGCGTCTTGAAATTAAATTATGAAAAAGCTTATGATTTGTATTGCGCTTTTATTATTAGATTTCGCAGGTACAGCTGGAATAAATGTATGCTCTAAGTTAAAGAATGCCTGAGTAAAGGAGGCAAAGGCCATGAGACGGGAATTTTGTACAGTTGAAAAATTTCAAGATGCGAGCTTGATTCTAAAAAATACTTTAGGTGAAGTATATAGAATTGAAAAAACTTTATTAAAAAATTTTAAAGCAGGCGATAAAGTTTTATTGTTATATCTTGACAGGACGCCTTTAAGTGAAATTGACGGAGAATATTCCGCCGATGTATATGCGGTTTATCCTGATGACAATAAATTATTGCGTCCGGCAAAGTAAGCTGCTGTCGCCAGTGTTTGAAGAATTTAATTTAATTCATACTGAGGAGGTATTTTATTTATAATGGCTGCAAATTTAATTACGTTTGATGCGCAGTATATGCTGCAGCAAGCGAAAGTACTTAGAAGTGCTTCGGATGCTATTAACGAAGCAGCAAGCGATTTAAAGCGAGCCAGCCTTCATGAGAGGTGGCGCTGCCGCGAATGCAATGTTATAAATGACAGGCTCGCTGAGATTAAGTCGTTTCTGGGCAAGCTTGACGGCGGCATTGATGCTGTTTCAAGTGCATTAAATACAGGGGCTGCCCGTTTTGCGGAGCTTGAGAGCCGCGCGGAGAGCCAAGCGGACGGCTTAGGCAATGATCTTAGAAATAAGCACGGTTTTGATGGGGTAAATTACGGCAGTACAGAAAATAATACGAACCTAAACCTGCCAGTTACCCTTATTCCGTACGATGAGAATGGTATTGCGAGTGCAAAAGCAGGTTTATCGTTTCTCGATAAAGTTAAGATAAAAGACGAAACAGGGAAAAGGGTTAGTCTGAGCAACGAGGCAGGCTTAGGAAAAGGGGTAATAGAATATTTTGAGGCTTTATATAAGCTGTCTGCAGGAGATAAGTGCGGTTTCACCGGTGCATCAGATTGGTTCAATTTCGGCGATAAGAGCATAGGCCTTTGGACCGAAATGCATGATTATCTTAGAGATGAAAACGCTTTATCTGGAGGGCTTAATATTGTAGGCGATGGCTTTGGATTTATTAGTGATATATTTGGAGCCGTCGACAAGATTAATTCAGAAAATCTTGGCGCTGCAGGTACTATAGGAGAAATTATTGGATTAGGCGATAATGCCGTCGATTTTTTTGGCGATATCGCAAAATTCAAATATTTAGGAACAGAAGGGCCAAACTTCGTTAAGGGAAGTGGACTGTATAGCCCATTAGATCTTTGGAGTGCGTTTGGCAATACTGTTATATCGGCTGGGTCGCAAGTATTTAAGAGTATTGAGAAGTATTCTGCAGACGGGGTATGGGATTTAGGCGACACGGCGCGTACCGGAATAGAGACCGGCGTCTCCGGGCTATATACGATGTTTGACAAGTTAAGTTTGGGTGGTTTATCTGCATTCGGCAATATAACTGGCTTTACGCCGGAGAATATCAGCAGGGATATTGAAAATGCCTCTTACAATTTCGGCCAAAAGATAGGGCAAAGAGCCGCAAAATATATTGTAGATAATCCCGGACTTCGTGAAGCCTATAATAATGCTGGTTCGATTGGAAAAACTCTAATTACATTCCATTCCGCCGTCCAATCGAAAATACAAGAAACTGTTAGTAATGTTGGAAATTTGTTTAAGTCTATATTTAAATTTTAATTTTATTAGAGGTAAATTATGAAATTTAACGAGTTATTGCCTGTGGGTAGCGTTGTTTTACTTAAAGATGCGATGAAGAAACTTGTGATAATTGGCGTTATGCCGGTAAAGCATACTGAAAACGGCAAAGATGTCGCATATGATTACATAGGCGTTCCGTATCCGGAAGGATATTTAGGGCAGGAATCAGCAATGCTGTTTAATCACGATAGCATAGCAGAGATAAGTTTTATGGGGTATTCAAACGATGAAAGAAAGTTATTTATCGAGACAATTCAAAAGATGCTCGACGAGACGGACGCGATTATTACTCAGAGAGAGAAATAATTTTAATTAATTTTATTTATTTAAGTTTTTAAGGAGGCTATGCCATGGACGAGGCTATAGAGGCTAAAGCGCTGCATGTTACGCGTAAGGAATTATTTTATGCTGCGATGATGCTGGGCATTCGGCAGCTTGTTAATGTCGTGTATGATTTCCCGGCAAATGAAAGATTATTAAATAATGAGCTTGACGATGTGAAAAAAGAGCTCAGGAAAAAGAAATTACTTGTTGAAAGCGCCCGAGGCGGCGTTAGCCTGAACTTTGCTCTGGCCATGTGCGTTGCTTTCTGTTCTGAGCCTAAGAAATGCGAGGTAGTTGAGACAGAAAAGTATTACGCTGTGATTTATCAGGCAGCAGACTCATTTATGATTTTGGAAAATCAGCAGTCGGCCGATGATCTTAAAGCCTTATGGTTTTCAAAAAGGGAAAATCTTAATTTATATATTAATAATAAAATAGATGAAATAGAGAAGTTAAAGAAAGACGGTGATGATAATGGCCGATCTTAAAGAAACTGACGAGAAAATAGTCATTGATGAGGCGCGGGCAGCTCATCATGTTAAGAATATTAGAAAAATGGTAAGTGATATAGAGAGCTTGCGGGATAGATTAGCGCCCAGTTTGCTAGACAGCAATTTAATGCGGGGCTCGATGCGCGATGCTGTCGAAGAAGTTCTTGTAAATATTCGCAAAACAATGGCTACACTGGCGGAAAAGGGCAGGTCAATAGCAGACAATATAGAAAGCACTGTCGAAAAATACAGAAAGATAGATACTGAGTTTGCAAATAAGACGAAATAGGGCAGATAGTTAAATTAAATAATTTAAAAATTAAAGGAGATGTTAGATCATGGCCATAGTTAATATAGCTGTGCCGCGTTTCGCTGCTGACTGCGAGAGGATTCTTAAATCTATTCAGGATCAGGAAGCCGAAATGGAAGAGCTCAGCAGAATAGTTGAAATACTTGAAATTTTCTGGCAATCAGAAAGCCAGCGTGAATTTACGGCGAAATTTAAGGAGCAGGAAGCAGATATAACGGCTTCGCTTCAGGAAATTCAGGACGATATAGTTAATATGCAGAAATATGTGCGTGACTGGATGGCCTATGACGATTGGCTGGCTAAAAAATTGCGTGCAAATTAGATTAATTAATAAATCATAAAGAACAGGAGGCTGATTTTCAAGTGCCGAAAATAAAGGCTATTCCGAAAGGAATGAGAGGTGCAGCCCAGGATATTTATGCGGGCGCTGATAATTTAAATAATGCGCGGCGTGACATGGAGAAAATATTTATGGATTTGGGAAGCTGCTTCAGCGGCAAAGTGCCGGAGCTGCTGCTGCAGCGTGTTATGCACATGGAGAAGAAGTACAGCAAATTTGCTGCGGCTTTGCGCAAGTACGGCGAAACATTGAATTTTATGGCGGATCAATACGAGAGCGCAGATGAAGAGTGGGCTAATAAATTTAATGCTCTTGTAATGAATAATCAAGCGGCATCAAGTTTATTAAAAGTAAATACGTCCGCTGACAGTTAAATGACAGTTAAAAGGAGACTGCTGTTACAATAAAATGTCTAATACCTTTATGATTTTTAATTCTGACTATCTTGAAGCGCAAGTTAAAAATTTTGCTCAGATACGGCATGATATATTTAATGTTGAATGGGGCTTTAGAAAAACAAGAGTTCTTGACGGTATTGAATGCAAAGAGGCGATAGAATTTTCATATGATTTAAGAGAACTCAGCAAGAGCTTGGGTGAATTAAAAAATCCTATAGAGAATATAATAGAAGTCTTTCGGCACGCTGCGAGCCACACGAGCAGTGACAGTGAGCAGGCGAAGGACGGGGCAGATGCCATGGCCGATAAAATGAAAGAGAAATATGGAATGGAGGCCTCGTCTTATAATCCCAGTCAAATATTTGCAGGTGCCCCTAATAAAACTCTCCCGATTACGCCTGTGCCGGCGCTGGCGAGTGTTATAGTCTCTAATCTGTTAGTAGGTCTTGATAAAATGCCGTGGGTTAAGAACGCTACGGCCGCGACATTGTCAGCGACAGCTGCACGTGCAGCGCAAGAGACCCGCGCCTTAACAGAAAGTTTTGAAGCAGAAAAAGTTGATTCTATATTTGATGTTCTTTACGCAGATGAATTTAAATTGCAGTTTAGAGATTATCTTGCCTCGCTTTATGCAGATGCTTAAATAATAATAATTATGAATATTAATTTCACGGCCAGATCGCACCCGGGCAAAGTGCGTTTAAATAATGAAGATAATTTATATTGTAATAGCATAATTTTAACGCCTGAGATTAGAAACGAGCCGTTTAGTTTAAGCGGCGATTGTGAAGCGCCGTGCATGTTCGCGGTCTGCGACGGCATGGGCGGCGAGGAATACGGCGAAGAAGCGTCGCTGATTGCCGTTAAGACTTTAAGCGAGCATAAAATTAATATGCTTAATAATTTTAATAATTTTAAAAAGCTTGATAAGGCCGTGCAGGATTTTATTTTAGATGCGAATAAAAAGCTATGCGGCTTAATGATAGAGCGGGCGGTTAGGATGGGTACGACGCTCGCTCTTGCTGTGATATGTGAGAATTATGTTAAGTGCTATGCCATAGGCGACTCGCGGATATACGCGCTGCGTGACGGAGTATTAACGCAACTGTCGCATGACCATACTTTGGCGCTTCAAAAAGTTAAAATGGGATTGATTAAGCCTGAGGATGCAAAGCATGATAAAGACCGGCATGTATTAACGCGGTGCTTGGGTGTCTTTGAGGACGAGATGACGCCTGAAGCCGAAGTTTTAGAGCCTGAAAAAATTTTGCATGATGAAAATTATAGATTATTGCTTTGCTCGGACGGCTTGACTGACATGTTAAGCGATAAGCATATAGAGATAATTTTAAAGTCAGCGCCTGATGTTAGTACGGCTTGCAATGCTTTGTCAGAACGTGCTTTGCAAGCCGGCGGCAAAGATAATGTCACGTGTATCGTGATTGATATAAATTAAATATTAATTATTAAATTAGAGGTGAATATAATTGAGCGATATAAAAGATTATGAGCCGATCTGGGGTGCATGGTATGTAGATAATTTAATCGGCGGCGGTTCGTTCGGCAAGGTCTATAAGGTTCACAAAGAAGAGTTCGGCAAGAGATATGAGGCTGCTGTAAAGATGATCTCGATACCGCAAAGCGACGAAGAAGTGAGGCAGGCTCAGAACGACGGCCTTGACCCTGAATCAGTGCGGAGCTATTTTCAAGTGTCAGTGACTGACATAATGCAGGAAATAGATTTAATGAACACGTTTCGGGGTACGAGCAATATAGTATCGCTTGAAGATCATAAAGTTATAGAGAGGCAGAACGAGATCGGCTGGGATATTTTAATCAGAATGGAGCTATTGACAACGCTGTCAAGCTACGTCACTGAAAGGCCGCTTAGTCAAAGCGATGTTGTCAAGCTCGGCGTGCATATCTGCAGAGCCTTAGAGCTGTGCGCAGCGCATAAAGCCATTCACAGGGATATAAAGCCTGAAAATATTTTCGTGTCGCAGCACGGCGATTTTAAGCTCGGCGATTTTGGAATAGCGCGGCAGATTGAGCGCACTATGTCCGGCCTTTCGAAAAAGGGCACTGAGAATTACATGGCGCCTGAAGTGTTTAAAGGCGCGGAGTACGGCGCTTCTGTTGATATATATTCGCTGGGAATAGTCATGTATAAATTCTTAAATAAGAACCGCAGGCCGTTCCTGCCGGACTTTCCTAATCCCATAACGCCGCGGGACCGTGATAATGCCCTGCAGCGCAGGATGAGCGGCGAGCCATTGCCTGCAATACCGGATATAGACCCTGAGCTTAATAATATAGTATTAAAAGCCTGCGCCTATGACAGACATGAGAGATTTAAAAGCGCGTCGGAAATGCGCATTGCTTTAGAATCGCTTAAAAATTTTAATATAGATTTTAGTGCCTTAAATTTAGATTTAAATTTAAATTTAAATAAAGAGCCGGAAGTGCAGCAAGAAATTAAAAGCAAGCCGCAGGCCAAGTGGGACGATGATTTAGATGCTGAGCAGGAAAAGACAAGAGCTGTGTTCCAGCCCCGCAAAGAGATGCCCAAGGCTGAGATTATTAATAATAATATTTCAGAGCCGGAAGTGCCGGAACACATAATGAAAAATTTGTCGCTGTTCAGCATGACGTGCATGTTAATTTTAGGCGCATTATGCTTCGTAACGCAAAATTTAATTAATATACCGGTCTATGCTTTATGTGCCTTGCAGTGCGCATTGAAATTTAAATTTAAATCTATAAATATTATGACTTTGACCGGGCTTATATGCTATATAATCTATGCGGCTTTAATTAATTTCACGGCCTTTGATTATGCGTTCTTGGCAATAGCCTTAAGCTTCGCATCGATAGACGCAGCCCGCAGCAAAAAGTTTATATTTCAAGTTATATTATCGCTGTTTATGCTGGGCTATGCTGTCGGCGTATCGTTAATGATAATTCACGCTATGCGCGGCGTTATATCGCAAACTCATTATGCTTACGTCGCAGGCGCAGTTGGAATGCCTGTAATGCTGTTACTCGCAGCACCGGCCGGAATAATGTTAGCTCATGACAAATGGGATCACCGCGCGCTGTCAGCATTAATTGCTTTAATTTGCTTTTCTTTAATCGCATTTATATTATCGTTTATTAATCCAAACGATAAAATTTTATTTTATGCTGCAAATTCTAATTTAATAAAATTCATGAACTCAGTGCCGGTATTTGCCAGAGCACTTGTATTAATATGGCAGGCCATAGCATTTATAGCCATGTTATTTCTTGCAATAGCTCAAGGCCTGCCAAGCTTGTATTTAAGCTTTAAATTTAAAAAATTTTTAATCCCGTTTAGTATCACAGCAATTATATTAGCTATAGGCTTATTTGCAGCATCGAGACTTTTAATCGCATTAATTTAATTATTTATATTT
>JAFUXM010000167.1 GCA_017470785.1 Synergistaceae bacterium | reverse complement strand
TTGTTGTTGCTGACACTCTAAAGACTTTCTTAGTCTGTGCCAACGTGTGCCCTTCATGCCAATATGCTAAAGTCCTTTTTCTGTATTTTTCATCGTATGCCATAATTTTATATTATACATTTTTTAAGTTTTTTAGCTATATAATCTAAAATTTAATTAAAAAATTATTAATAAAAACGCCGCCGGATTTTTATTTAACCCCAGCGGCGTTTAGTTTGATTATTACGGCAAATTATTTATTTCTTAGCTATATAATTCTGCTTGACTAATAATTCTGCGCACTCGACTGCGCCGCCGGCCGCGCCGCGCAGCGTGTTGTGAGACAGGCCGATAAATTTCCAGTCATAGAGCTTAGTTCCGTCCTCGCGCAGCCTGCCGATCGACACGCCCATGCCATTCGCATAATTTACGTCAAGCGCAACCTGCGGCCGGTTATCTTCATCTAAGTACTGTATGAAATGCTCGGGCGCACTCGGCAGCTTAAGCTCCTGCGGCACGCCTGAAAAATTTCTTAATTTATCTATCAGCTCTTCTTTAGACCCGGGCTGATTTTTAAATTTTATAAACGCCGCCGCAGTGTGGCCGTACAAAACCGGAATCCTGACGCACTGGCAAGTGATGACCGGACTTGCTGCCGGTTCTATTATCCCATTATTAATTTTGCCGAAAATTTTAAGAGGCTCGCGTTCGCTCTTCTCTTCCTCGCCGCCTATGAACGGTATCACATTGCCGACCATCTCGGGCCACGTATCAAAATTCTTGCCCGCTCCTGAAATAGCCTGATAAGTCGTAACGGCAAGCTCGTAAGGCTCGTACTCTTTCCAAGCTGCAATAGCCGGCGCATAGCTCTGTATCGAACAATTAGGCTTGACCGCAATGAATCCGCGCTTAGTGCCTAATCTCTTCTGCTGAATTTTTATTATCTCAGAATGCTCGGGGTTAATCTCAGGTATAATCATAGGCACGTCCGGCGTCCACCTGTGCGCGCTGTTGTTCGACACAACCGGCGTCTCAGTCTTCGCATAGTCTTCTTCGATTTTTTTAATCTCGTCCTTGCTCATGTTCACTGCGCTTAACACAAAATCGACGCTGTCCGCAATAGCATTAATATTATTAACGTCTTTAATCTTAATATTCTTCACGCAGTCCGGCACAGCCTCGTCAAGAAGCCAACGGCCTGCCACTGCCTCTTCATAGCTTTTGCCGGCGCTGTTTGCACTCGCCGCAATCTCGGCTATCTCAAACCACGGATGGCCTGCCAATATCTGGATAAATCTCTGTCCGACCATGCCCGTGCCGCCAAGTATTCCAACTTTAAATTTTAATTCGCTCATAACCGCAAACACCCCTCTATATATAAAATTTATTTAGCTTATCGACGCATCAGCCGTGAACGACGGCCAAAAGTTCTCGATCATCTCTTCGTAATTATCAAACGCCGGAAGATCCATTAGGCCATCAATTAAAATAAACTGCTCAAAGCCGTTTAACGCAGTCTCACCGGCCCAGTGCAAATTATCGCATTCTTTATTATGACTAAATACTCCAGCCATTTTTAATTCATCGCTCCTTTTAATCTCGCCGCGCACTCATCGCGGCCAAGCGCATACATAATTAACGGCAGCGCCGCGCCGCGTTCAAGCCCGGTCAATATTACTCTCACCGGATGAAAGAACTCGCGGCCCTTTAACTTACGCTCCTTCATAAATTCCCGCAAAAATTTTTCAATGCTGACAGCATCCCAGTCAGCTAAATTATTTAAATTATCTATAAAATCATCAAGCCAAGCTAAATTTAAATCTAATAATTTATTCGGCCTATTAGCTATATAGCTAAGTGCATCGCGCAGATCATTAACAAACGGCGCTTCGTCTATCAAATCCTCTATTAAGACATCAAGCCGCGCCTCATAAATTTTAAAATTTTCATCAAGCTTCACAAGCTCCTGCGCTATAGCTGCGCCGCCCTTAGACTTCATAGCCAGCTTCTGCCAGTAAAGCAAATGCGCCTCATCATGTATTGGACTTGAGCGCGATAAATCTTCAAGTTTAAAAATCTTTGCCAGCTCGTTAATATCAAATTTATTTAAATTATTATTACTCTCAATATTCCAGCTCAAAGTAGCGAGATACGCGTCCATAGCCTCGGGCAAATAGCCGCGCTCGCGGTACTCGCGTATCGGCTTTGACCCAGTGCGCTTGCCGAGCTTGCGCCGCTCCTGCGACAGCACCATCGGGATATGCGCGAACACAGGCCGCGGCCACTGCATTATATCTATAATCGCAATTTGCCTTGCAGTGTTCGGGATATGCTCATCGCCTCGTATAATATGCGTCACGCTCATCAAATAATCATCTATTGCAGACGCGAAAATATACGTCGGCGTACCGTCGCTTCTTTGAATTACGAAGTCGCCTATATTCTCAGCCGTAAACTCCCTGTGTCCCTGCACTAAGTCATCAAACTTAGCAATATAATTTTCAGGCAAGGCCAAACGCCAGCAAAATTTTTCGCCGGACCTAATACGCGCCTCAGCCTCATCACGCGAAATATTACGGCAAGAATTATCATATCTCGGCGGCTCGCCCTTTGCCAGCTGCTCAGCCCTCATAGCTTCAAGCCGCTCTTCACTGCAGAAGCACGGATACACCGCGCCGCGCTCCTTCAGCTCATCAAGCCATTTATTATAAATCACGCTCCGCTCGCTCTGACGCTCCGGCTGATTATCCCAGCTCAGGCCAAGCCAGTTTAACTCGCTTAATAATAATTTCTCATATTCGCGCCGCGATCTCTCAACGTCAGTATCGTCTATACGCAATAAAAACTCGCCGCTATTGGCCCGCGCAAATAAAAAATTAAAGAGCGCAGTCCGCGCTCCGCCTATGTGCAGCTCTCCAGTCGGCGACGGTGCAAATCTCGTCCGTACCAAATTACCCTTCACTTCCTTAAAACTTCTACCATTATTAATATATATATATAAATTTAAATTTTAATTACACACTCTCAAGCGTCGCTGCAGCCCAGCACGTCATGGCAAGACCAGCGCCCGCATCGTCCAAAGTCTCGGCTGACTTCGCCTTTATATTAACTATATCTTTATCATCAAAAATTTTCTTAAAATTTTCGCGCATCAAGCCTAAATATTTATTAAGTCTTGGCACTTGCGCCTGTATCACCGCATCAATCCAGACAACTTTAAAATTATTCGCTTTAACTAATCTATAAGCCTCGCGCAATAACTCTAAGCTATTTGCATCTTTAAATTTTTCGTCGCTGGCCGGAAATAAATTTCCAATATCAGGCAAGCCCGCGCCGCCTAAAATTGCGTCGGCTATTGCGTGACTTAGCAAATCAGCGTCCGAGTGGCCTAACAGTCCAAGCGGCGAGTCCTCTATCAACACTCCGCCTAAAATTAATTTACGCTCAGGCACAAGCCTGTGAACATCATAACCCAATCCAGTCCTAATCATTTTATTATTATTCACTAACGCCTCGGCAATACGCCAGTCGTCCTGAACCGTGATTTTAAAATTCAGCCGCGAGCTGTCAACAAGCTCTAACTTCAATCCGGCGTCAAGCCAAGCCTCCGCCTCATCCTTAGCGCTCATTCCAAATTCTTTTATCACTTCAATTAATTTTTTTCTATAAAATACCTGCGGCGTCTGAGTTATAAACAAGCCGTCACGGTCAACATGCGTGATAATATTATTTTTACCGCGCTTCTTTATTGCATCTGCAACAGGACTAACGGGAACAGCGCCGGTCTCTTCATTAACTGCTTCAATTAAATTTAATATAACCTCATGGCTTATAAACGGCCTCGCAGCGTCATGTATCATGACATAATCGCAGCTGCACGCTTCAAGGCCGTTCATCACGCTCTCAGGTCTCGACGCTCCGCCCTTAACCAGCTTTATATTTAAATCATTAAATTTATTTGCTAATTCAAAATCTTCTTCAGGCAAGACCAAAATAATTTCACAAATTTCATCAAAGCCGGCGGCCAAGTCAGCGCTCCACCGCCATACCGGCTTACCGCCCAAAATCCTAAACTGCTTCTTTAATTTACTAATATCGCCCATCCGCGACCCGCTGCCTCCGGCCGCTATCACAAATGCAAAGGTCTTCATTTATAAATAT
>JAFUXM010000166.1 GCA_017470785.1 Synergistaceae bacterium | reverse complement strand
TTTATCCAGTGCAGCGAGGCCGAGGCCGAGGGCGTGGCCGTGACCGGCAAGGGCGTTTACAGCCTGAACGGCAAGTTAAAAGATTTGCCGAGATGTGAAGTCCGTAAAGTTGACGGCGGTGAAGTCGTGTTTGAGCATGACAGCGACTTGGCCGTAGTGCATGGCAGCTTACTTGATATTGAGACGGCGCTGTGTGAGCTTGATTTAGCTTAGTGAAGCGAGGTGAACAGACATGGTAAAGATTTGGGCAAACTGTCTAATCGCCGGTACGATGACGTGGGAGCAGGTCAAAGCCGAGAGACGCGAGGCCGTTGACGCTGAGTTAAAGCTGCGTGTAACGGACGGGCTTATCAGCGAGGATGACTACAAGCGCATTACTGGACAAGAGTAACTGCAAACCGTGACAGCTTGTCACGTGTTCGGAATTTCCGAACAGCTGGAGAGCAAGTTACAGGCAAGTTAAATTTTAGCGTGCGGACAGGCAGTAAGCGAGCCCGTCACGTTAGACTTAACGAGCTGAGCAAGTTAAACCCGTCGATTTCGGCGGGTTTAAATCTTTTATAACGAGGTGATAAACATGTTTAATTTAGACCAGATGAAGGCGTGGATAATTGAACAGATTATGTGGGCTGAAGTCAACATGCGCGGCAAGTCGGGCAAAGAAAAGCGCGATGCGGTCGTCGCAAGGCTTGATGAGATGATAAAGTTGCCGTTCTATCTCGAGTGGCTTGATGATAAGCTTATCGGCATACTCGTTGACTTGTGCTGCGACAAACTTAATCAAGTTTACGCTCATCATTTCGCGGATGCAAAACCTGATATTGCGAAGCTGGCGCATGAAATCACACTGCCTAAAGAGATAAGCCATGAGCAGTGATAACTTTGAGAAGTCGATCGCCTTTTCTTTAAAGTGGGAAGGCGGACGTAACTTTGATGTTTTGAACGGTCAGCCGGTTGTGAAGGGCGCGGCCAAGGCCGACTTAGGCGGCGCGACGGCGTACGGCATTATAGTCTCGACTTTGAAAGCGGCACACGCTGCCGGTGTCGTTGACCATGAGGACATCACGCGCCTCACACAGGATGAGGCCAAGTTGATTTACAAGCGCAACTTTTGGGACAAGTACGGCTGGGGCGAGCTTGCGTGGCCAGCTTGTCTGTGTTGTCTTGACTGCTCAATCAATCATGGCGGCTTCGCGTTCATACTTCAACGCGCTGCGGTTGACTGCGGCCAGAGCGTGACGATAGACGGTAAGTTCGGCCCGAAGACATTCGCGGCGTTAAAAGCCTGCGAGCCGGTATCGTTGTCACGTGCTATCGTCAATCAGCGTAAAGCGTATTATGATAAGATCGTTGCGAAGAACCCGAGCCAGAGGGTCTTCATGACCGGGTGGCTTAGACGAGCTAATGACATGGCCGAGGCTGCCGGTCTGAACACAAACAAGAGCGAGAAGCTATCGGAGCATTTCAGCCGGAAAGAGTTCCGGTGTCATTGCGGCTGCGGCTTTGATGATGTGTCGCCGCTCCTGATTGAAAAGCTTGAAAAGTTTCGTGAGGCTTGCGGCAATAAGCCGATGAAGATTGGATCGGGCTGTCGGTGTGCTAAGCGCAATGCGGCAGTCGGCGGAACAAGCGATAGCCAGCATGTCAAGGGAACGGCGGCGGACGTGTATTTAGTCCCCGGCTTAACGACTGACCAGATGGCAAAGATAGCTGAACAGGTCGGATTTGACGGGATAGGTAAATACAGGTGGGGTGTTCATGTTGACGTGCGTGGCTCTAAGGCTCGTTGGGACTATCGAGGGAAATAGGAGGCAATAACATGACAGATATTTTTGCCTTTATGGCCGGAGCGTTATTGAGTATCTTATGGTTCGGGCTTGGAGCGGTGTTCGGCGCAGCTTACGCCAGAGCAACTGACGCTAAATTCACAACGCCGGACGGCCTTATTACGTTTGACTTAAACAAGCTGCTTGAATTTGAAGAGCAGCGCTTAGACAAGCAGCTTGAAGAGCAGGAGGCAGCCGCATGACAGATATAATATTGCTCTTAATCGTTGCTGTATTTATCTTTATCGGCAGCATAGCAGCCCTTGTTCTCGTCCCAGCGGCTTTCATAATCGGCTGCATAATCGACGCGATCGTGAAGCTATTTATTGTACTGCACGAAGCATTTCAGGAAGTAAATGCAAAACATACTACAATACAGCAGGAGGCGGTTACACCATGACATCAACTATATACGACATCGACACAAGCTGCACCATCAGCTCACCGGCAGAATCGCAAGAATGGTGGGTATATAATGACTGACTGGATTAACTGGATTGCGGGCTTTTTAGGCGCGGCGTTCGGCTGGTATTTCGGCAAGCTTGACAGCTTTTTATATGCGCTCTTGGCTTTTTCAACAGCTGATTACATCACCGGCGTTATGGCCGCATATTCGCAGAAAAAGCTTTCAAGCGCGGTAGGCTTTAAGGGTATTGCCGGAAAAGTCATGATATTTGCGCTGGTCGGAGTTGCAAATGTCGTTGACAACCTTTTATTCGGCCATGCCGATACGCTCAGAACAGCTGTGATTTGCTTCTATGTCGCGAACGAAAGCTTGAGCATAATTGAGAATGCGATTAAGCTCGGCGTGCCGATACCGGACGCACTGAAAGACAAGCTCGCGCAATTGCACGGCAGTAATAATAATAATAATAAT
>JAFUXM010000165.1 GCA_017470785.1 Synergistaceae bacterium | reverse complement strand
GCTGCTGCCACTGATCATTATTAACTTCAAGCTCGGCCTGACTTATACCAGATATGACAAGCACCATCTCGCCCTTAAGCTTTAAGCTTTGCGTCTCTAACATATTTAATATACAGCTTAAGCTGCCGCCGCGTATGCTTTCTTGATAAATTTTGCAGAATTTTTATCTCAACTCACCTCTTTAAATTATTTAAATAATCTTTAACTTTATTTTTATTTAAATTAAATTTATCGCTTAGTTCACTGGCTATGTCTTTTACGCTCAAGCCCTGCGCTCTCATCTCACGGGCAAGCTGCTGCCACTGGTCATTATCAATTTCAGGCTCGTCCTGCCCTGCACCGGCTATAACTAATACCATCTCGCCCTTAAGCTTTAAGCTTTGCGTCTCTAACATATTTAATATATGGCTTAAGCTGCCGCGTATGCTTTCCTGAAAAATTTTGCTGATTTCCCGCACTAACGCAGCATCCCGATCGCCTAATATTTTTATTATGTCTTGAATGTCTTTGCTTGCCTTATGCGGCGATATATAAAAGCACAGCGTATATTTAAAATTTTTTAATTCATTAAATAATTTCACGCGCTCACTGCTTTTTTCCGGTATGAAGCCATAGAATAAAAACGGCTGGGGCTGCAGACCTGATAATAAAACTGCCGGAATGCAGGCGGTCGGCCCGGGCAGCACGTCAACGTCAAGCCCATCGTCTATTGCCCGTTTTAATAATATCCAGCCCGGGTCTGAAATACCCGGCGTGCCGGCGTCGCTTATCACAGCAATATTCTTGCCGTCTCTTAAATTATTTAATAAATTATTTAAAACTTTATTCTCGTTGTGAAGATGAAACGGCACTAAAATTTTATTAGCTATATCATAGTGCCGTAATAATACAGAAGAAGTTCTGGTGTCCTCGCAGGCGATTATGTCGGCCTCGCGCAGAACTCTCAAAGCCCGTAAAGTTATGTCCTCAAGATTGCCTATCGGCGTAGGTATCAGCGTCAGCATTTTTAAATTTTATACGCGCTTAATAATTCCGGCGTGTAGTTATTATTATCATCGAGTACTATAAGCGGCGGCTCGATAATTAATCCTTCGCCCCCGTGCTTGACGCACTCGATTAAAAATATTTTGGAAATTTCATTACGTCTGGGATAAATAAATTTTATGCGCTTAGGCGTTAAATTATTTTTTAACAGCGCGTTAATAAAACTTGCCGTGCGCTGTGAGTTAAACACAGCGAAAAATCTGCCCTTAGATTTCAAAAGCCTATTTGCTGCGCTTGCTATATCATTTATATTTGCAGTTAAGTCCTGCCTTGCGATTGCAGCTGTAATATCTTTGCTGGCGCGGCCGCGGGCTAAGCTTTCATACGGCGGGTTCGCTACGACGCCGTCATAATATTCAGTCTGCAATAAATTTTTATCGCGCAGATCTCCGCATATAAAATTAGCTTTATTCTGCAAATTATTTAAAATTAAATTTTGATTTGCTAAGTTATTTAAATCAGGCTGAATTTCTATGCCTGTGATGTGAAAAGGCAAATTAAAGCGCAGCGCGAGCAAGAGCGAGATTGCTCCGGCCGCGCTGCCTAACTCGATAAATTTAAATTTTCCGGCCCTGAGCTTGACCCATGACGCTAATAATACAGTGTCCATGTTCACGCGGGGGCCAAGCTCGGGCTGGAGTAATTTTAATTTGCCGTATAGAATATTATCAATACACAAAACACAAATTTAAAATTTTTAATTTTTAAAAATTAAGCGTTCAGCATTTCCTGATATAAATTTTTATACAGCTCGGCTGATCTGTCCCATGTAAAATCTTCGGTCATGCCGCGAGCTATAATTTTCTGCCAAGCGTCTTTGTCTTTATATCTTGCGATAGCGCGGCCAAGCGCCCAGAGCATTCCGTCAGTGTCATACGTCAAGAACGTAAAGCCGTTGCCGCCGTCCGGATTATCGACATCAATTACAGTGTCCTTAAGGCCGCCGACCTCGCGGGCAACCGGAATAGTGCCGTAACGCATCGAGATCATCTGCGATAAACCGCAAGGCTCAAACTCTGACGGCATTAAGAATATATCGCCGCCGGCGTATAATAAATGCGATAACGGCTCGTCATAGCCCTTAAATAATTTAATGCAGTCGGGATGTCTTGCTGACGCATCAAGCAGCGCGTTCTCAATCCATTCATGGCCTGTGCCCAGCACTATAAACTTAGCGCCCATTTGCGGCAGCCGCTCTATTGCGTCTATCACTAAGCCGAAGCCCTTTTGATCGACTAAGCGGCTCACGCAGACTACAACCGGGTCCTGCGTCTCAGGGTCAAAGCCTGCTTTGTTTAATAATTCTTTGCGTATCTGATACTTGCCGCGCATGTCGCTTAACGTGAAATTTTTAGAAATTAATTTATCGCTCGCGGGATTCCAGTAGTCAACGTCAATGCCGTTTAAAATTCCGCGTAATTTATGACGCTGCTGATATATAACGCCTGATAACTCGCGGGTTGACTCGTAAGTCTGAATTTCGCTTGCGTAAGTCGGCGACACTGTAGTTATTGCGCTGGCTGCGACTATGCCGCCCTTTAATAAATTCACCTGACTATAAAATTCCATCGTGCTTGCATTAAAGCTCCAAGGCTCAAGACCTGATGCCTCGATAAACGGCGACGGTTCTAACACGCCCTGATACGCTACGTTGTGCAGCGTCATGATGCTCTTAAGGCCGGTCTGCCGATAATGCCTGTGCCATGCCAATGCACAGGGCAGAAACGCGGACGTCCAGTCGTGGCAGTGAAATATATCAGGAGTCCAGTTTATTGATTTAGAAAGTTCTATGGCCTGCAGACAGAAGACAGCGAAGGGCGAGGCCGTCCAGAAGTTAAGCTGCGGGGGATACATGTCGCCGTTATAGTCATCAGCCTTGAGAAAATATACAAGCACGCCGTCAACTTCTGTTTTATATATCTCGGCCTGCTTTATCTCCCAGTTGTAAGCCGCATAGACATGACGCGATACTTTAGTTAATTTCAAGCCCAGCGCCTCAGCTTTGTCCAGAACTCCAGGCCATGCCGGCGTCACAACCCGAACGTCAACTCCGGCCTTTTTTAATGCCTTGGGCAGTGACCCGGCGACGTCGCCCAGCCCGCCCACTTTGGAGAACGGCGCGATCTCCGTCGTCACAAAAAGTATTTTGATATTCTCACTGCCGCCCTTGCTCATTATTTATTACATCCTTTCGTCTAATTAATTAATTAATAATAATTAATAAATAAGACGCCGCGATTAAATTTAACCGGCGTCTTTTAAATTTAATTTAATTTAAATTACATGCCTCTGAAGTCGATTGAGTATGCCTTGGCCGCGTACTCCTTCACTACTCTGTGAGTGTTAAAGAAGCTTGCGTCAAGCGCTATAGTATGGCGCATCATATCAACCCATTTATCATGATTATTATAATAAGTCGGAATAATCTTCTTCTCTAATTTATCGTATAAGTCTATCGCGTCGAGCGACTCGTCATAGTGCGCAGTCGCTTCGGTCTCGGTCGGCTCAGGGCCGATTGACCAGCCGGTAACGTCCTCGATCCAGCCCTCTATCCACCAGCCGTCCAAGATCGAGAAGTTCATTATGCCGTTCATTGCGCACTTCATGCCGCTTGTGCCGCTGGCCTCTCTCGGACGCATGGGCGTATTCAGCCATACGTCAACGCCCTGAGTTAAAAGCGACGCAATTTCCATATTATAATTATCTATAAATACTATGGGAATGTCATTCTCGAACTCTTTGGCCTTGCGTCTGATTTTCTGCAATAAAGTCTTGCCGCCGTCATCATGCGGATGAGCCTTGCCTGCAAATACAAACTGCACTTTCTTGCCGCCGGCAACTTTCTTAAATCTCTCGATATCAGCAAATAATAAATCAGCGCGCTTATACGTCGCTGCACGACGGGCGAAGCCTAAAGTTAAAACGTCCGGATCAAGCTGTATGCCGTTGGTCTCGACTATTCTTGCGAATAATCTTAATTTCGAAGCCTGATGCGCAGCCCATACTTCTTCCTTCGGGATAGTCAAAGCCTGCACTAAGCGGCCGGGGTCCTGCTCCCAGCCCGGGATATGCTTGTTATAAAGCTTGCGCATACCGGAGCTGATCCAAGTCGTGGGATGAACGCCGTTAGTCACCCAGTCCACTGTCTCCATATTGAACATTGCGTTGCTGACTTCCGCGTGCTTCTTCGCAACGCCGTTAATATAGCGGCTGTACTTCAAACCTAACTCGGTCATGGAGACACCGGGCATATTGGGCATCATGCGGCGTATAGTGTCGAGCGCATCCGGCGGGAAGACTTTATTAATAAGGTCGAACTCAAAATAATCATGGCCGGCCGGCACGGGCGTATGCGTCGTGAACACGACCTGCTCGCGTATTCTGTCAGGATCATAATAGCCCTGCTCACGCATAAGCTCGAGCGTTAAAAATCCTGCATGGCCTTCGTTCAAATGGAACGTGTCTATATTCATATAGCCTAATGCTCTAAGCATTCTCAGGCCGCCGACGCCTAATATAAATTCCTGGCATAATCTATAGCGATTGTCGCCGCCGTATAAATACCAGCATAATTGTCTGTCAGCCGGATCATTCGGCTCAAAGTCAGTATCTAAGAAATATACAGGCAACGGGTAACCAGTTGCGCCGATAATCTCATAGACCCATACGCCGACCTGAATCTCGCGGCCCTCAATCGTGAGCTGAATACGATTCGGCAATAACGTTAATTCTTTAGTAGGATCCCACACGACCGGCTTCTGCTGCTGCCAGTCATCGTTATTAAATTCCTGTACGAAATAGCCCTTACGATACAGCAGCGTAACACCAGCCATGGGTACGCCGAGATCCGCAGCACTCTTTAATATATCGCCGGCTAATACTCCGAGGCCTCCTGAATAAGTCGGGATAGATTCTTTCAGTCCCACCTCCATTGAGAAATAGGCCACTGACCTGAAAGCCGGATCGTTCTCCATCAGAGTCCTGAGCGAGTTGCCGAGGTCGCTGCGGTGAAGTCTTTGTATCATAACATCAAACTCCTTTCTGGATATAACAGTTTATAATTTAATTTATTTAAAAAAATTCTCTCCATGTCCTAATCATGGGCATAAATAAAATTAAAATTAAAATTATTTTTAATCATTATCTCATAAATTTAATTTTTTTTAAGATTTTTTATTATTTTTAAAACTAACGGCCATATTATCATTACGTAGCAAAATAAAGCGAACTGATTTATCAGACGGCCCCAGTACGCGCCCTGCCATGATACTAAATAGCCTCTTAAAGTTTTATTTAATATAAAGTACAGCGGGATCATGCCGATTAAGTTTAAAATCACGCCTCTTAAATTAAAGCCGGTTGCCTCGAACTTTATAAATTTTTTCTCGATAAGCCAGCAAGCTGCAAGAGCTATAATGCCGCCGGTGTCCTGCCAAGAGTCGATCTGCATCTTCACCGGATCGACAATTAATTTGCCCTTGGCATTATAATCTAACGGGTAGGACTTATAGCTTATGTAAACGAGCGTCAAAACTCCGGCGATAAAGCATAATATAATAAAAATATCTTCGCGCTCGGGATTGGCGTCAAGATATTCAAAAATTTTCGCGGCAGCATATAAAGAAAGTAAGCCCAGTATCATTCCGACTACAACGTCCTGCGGCGTATGGACGCCTAAATAATTTCTTGAGAAGGCCGTTATTAAAAATGCAGCTGCCCAGAAAATTTTTATAAATTTATTTCGTGACAGCATGGCGAGGCCGCCGTAAATCGGCGTAGCTATCATAGTGTGGCCGCTGGGGAATGAGTAGCCGCCAGCAGTCTTAATAGCATTGCCGGCCGGCAAAATTCTCGCGTCACGCACCCACGGCCTATAGATGCAGCAAGTTAATTTAATAAGCGAATTAATCATCAAGCTGATTTTATTAGC
Source organism: Synergistaceae bacterium (assembly GCA_017470785.1). Taxonomy (GTDB): domain Bacteria; phylum Synergistota; class Synergistia; order Synergistales; family Aminobacteriaceae; genus JAFUXM01. The sequence continues at coordinate 25,191 of JAFUXM010000165.1, read as the reverse complement.
CGCAAAGATCATAAGGCCTGTGCGCTTGTCAATGCACCAGTAAATGAAAACCGGCAAGAACATTATGAAGCTCGTGCCGAAATCTGAGACCCATTGCATGAACGGCGTCCAAGCATCGCCTATCGAGTTCCTAAAATTCTGCAAAAACAATAAATACTCAATGTCCAAAATTTTTATGCCTCCAAGTGAGTTAATTAAAAAATTTGCCATGCAATGCACGGCTTAAAAATTATCTCATAAATTTAAAAAATTTATAAAATTATGCTACAATCAAGCCGGAATGAAATTAAAATTTTTGAGTGTGAGGCGGGTTAAGCGTGATAAATCAAATTCGTACAGTAAGCAATAAAGTTAATCCTGAAATTCACAAGACTAAAGAGGCTTTGCAGCTTAAAGAGGCGTGCCAGCAGTTCGAGTCTATTTTATGGTCTAAGTTATGGAAAGAAATGAAGTCGAGTGCGCAGGCGATAGGCGGCCATGCTGAGGGCAGGCCGTGGCAGCAGATGGAGGACTTGTCGCTCGAGATGGCCAGCGATGACTTAGTTAAGACTTCGGGCGGCGCGGGACTTTGGCAGATGCTTTATGACAGCATGATAAATAAAGTTGCAGCCGATCAAGAAGCGCGTGAAATTAAGGCAGCTGATCAAGAGGCCATGACTTTATACGGGCCTAATAGCAAGAGCAATAATAATAATATTAATAATATTCGCGGCAGTAAGAGCTTATTAAATATTAGAGGCTAAGCTAAATAAATTTTTTAAAATTTAAATATTTATATTATAAATAGGTAGAAGTTTAATTTGGAAAATTTAGATATTAACGAGATTAAAAGACAGGAAGCTGCGGTCTTAGATATGCAGAGCTTGAATGAGCTGGACGATAAGCTTGACAAGCTCGAGATAGCAGAGATATTAAACGCTGAGGACTGCTGGTGCAGGCATGGGCTAAAATTTTTTTGCATGGGCTGCGGCAGGTGCTGCCGGGGCGAACCCGGGGCGATATTCTTTAATCAGCAGGAGTTTAATATAATTGCTCGGACACTGGGCATAAGCAAGCTTGAGCTGCGTGAAAAGTACGTGACTATGAGATGGGGACGGCCCAGCTTCAAAGAGCGGCCTAACGGCGACTGCATATTTTATAACTCGCACAAGGCCCGCTGCATGATCTATCCGGTCAGGCCGACGCAGTGCCGGACGTTCCCATTCTGGCCGGAAGTGATAAAGTCAAAGCAGTCATGGGAGAAGTTCGCAAGCCGCTGCCCGGGCATGAACGAGGGCGAATTATTTTTGCCGTCACGCATATTTGACTTCGTCGAAAAGTGCGAGAGCTGGTTCGAGGATAAGACCGCTAAACGCAAAAATTAATTTAATTAATTTAAATAATTTAAATATAATAAACGCGAGCTGAAAATTTTTAGCCCGCGTTTTAATTTTAAATTTTTATTTACTTTACTTCATCAAATCATCAAGCCATTGATTTACGTCCGGCTTGTCATTTTTAGCCGCGAAATAATAATTATTAATGTCTATATCAGCTTCAGGCAAAATTTCTTTGAGCGTGTTCAACGATGCGTCTTTGCCGGTCTTGATAGTTGTAGCGAACGGGATAACGCGCTTGCCTTTTAAATCACATTGCTTTAAATATTCCTGAAAGAACGGCGGCACAGTGCCGTACCAAACCGGAAAGCCTATGAATATTGCGTCATAGCTCGCGAAGTCAGCAACTTCAGTCTTGAGCTTGGCCGGCCTGCGGGTCAATTTCTCTTTGCCAACTCTTATAATAGAAGCAATATAGCCTGTATATTCTTTCTCAGGCTCGACAAAATACATGTCAGCATTAGCCTTAGCTTTAATTGCCTCAGCTATTTGCTTAGTCGTGCCGGACTGCGAATAATAAATCACTGCGCATTTGCCTAAACTCATATTTTAATTCACGCTCCATTTAATAATTTAATATTTATTAATTAATTAATTTATGCCATTCCTGAAGCGACATAGGGCTTGCCGTGCTGTTATGCCTGTGCATGTACTCTATGCCCTCGACTGCTGCTCTGGCCGCAGCAATAGTTGTGATTATCGGCACACGTGAGCGCAACGCGCTGCGCCTCATCTCACCGCCCCATTCAAGATTTGCATTTAAGCTCTGCGAGGCTTGCTGCGAAGCCTGCGGCGTGTTGATTATTAAATCTATGTCGCCGTTAATTATAAAGTCTAATACATTAGGCCGGCCTTCATAAATTTTCTTGACGCGCTCAGCCTTAATATCAGCTTTAATTAACGTCTCGTACGTCTCACCCGTAGCTAAAATTTTGAAATTTAAATTATAAAATCTTGCGGCAATATCAGCTATCTCGTTTAAGTCCCTATTGCCTATTGCGAATAATACCGTGCCGCTTAACGGCAGGCTTGAACCGGCGGCCTCTTCAGCCTTGATAAACGCCTCGCCGGCTGTCGCAGCTATGCCTAATACTTCGCCTGTCGACCGCATCTCCGGCCCTAACACCGGATCAGCTTCCCTAAACATCTTGAACGGGAACACCGCTTCTTTAACTCCAAAATAGCCACCGAGCCGGTGGACGGCAGGACTATTAGTTTGCCTTTCATCCCGGGCTTCGTTAACCTCATAATGCGCTTCGTCAAAATTCTGTGATCTGCGCTTCAATAATTCCTCAATCGGCGATTTTCGGCCCGTTAAATTAGCCGTGATAATTTCAACTGCAAGCGGCACCATTTTAATTCCGCAGACTTTCGACACTAACGGCACAGTGCGCGACGCTCTGGGATTGGCCTCAAGCACATAAACTTTATCGCGCTCGATTGCATACTGCATGTTCATTAAGCCTACTACGTGCAGCTCTTCGGCTATTCTGCGCGTGTAGTCATTTATAATTTCTAAATGCTTAGCGTCAATATGCTTTGACGGGATTAAACATGCTGAGTCGCCGGAGTGAATGCCGGCCAGCTCGATATGCTCCATTACCGCAGGCACATACGCGTGCGTACCGTCGCTGATCGCATCAGCCTCACACTCTAAAGCGTGCTTCAAAAATCTATCTATTAATATAGGCCGGTCAGGCGTAACGCCGATTGCCGCCGCCATGTACTCTTCAAGCTGCTCAGCGTTATAGACTATCTCCATGCCGCGGCCGCCTAATACATACGACGGCCTGACCATGACCGGATAACCTATATTATTTGCAGCTTCCAACGCCTCACGCATGGTCGCCGCCATCGCCGACTCCGGCATGGGAATATCTAATCTATTCATCATGTCCTTAAATAATCCCCGGTCCTCAGCCAGATTAATTACATCAGGCGAAGTACCTAAAATTTTTACGCCGTTACGCTCAAGCTCCGACGCTAAGTTCAACGGCGTCTGGCCGCCGAACTGTGCTATTACGCCTAACGGCTTCTCATGCTCGTAAATGCTTAATACATCCTCAAGCGTGAGCGGCTCAAAATATAATTTATCTGACGTGTCATAATCGGTCGAGACTGTCTCAGGGTTGCAGTTGACTATTATAGTCTCAAAGCCTAATTTATTTAAAGATTTCGCAGCGTGCACGCAGCAATAATCAAACTCGATGCCCTGACCAATGCGATTAGGCCCGCCGCCGAGTATCATAATTTTTTTATTATCTGCAAAGTTCTTCTTATTATATATAGCATTATCATTATTTAAATTTTTATTTAATTTATTATTATAAGTAGAATAATAATATGCGCTGCTCTCGGTGCCGCTGACATGCACAGCGTCCCAGCTCTCGTTAACATCCAGCCCTTTGCGCCTGCTGCGTATCACATCTTCAGGCATCTTTAATATAATGCTTAAATATTTATCGCTGAAGCCGCAGCGCTTGGCCTCGATTAAATCTTTATCATTAAGCACAGGCCGCGATTTTAATAATTTTTCTTCAAGTTCAACAAGCTCGCGCATCTGCTCAATAAAATATTTTTTAATATGCGTTAAATTATGAAGCTCGTCGACGCTTGCGCCTTTTCTTAAAGCCTCATACATAATAAATTGCCGCTCGCTCGACGGCGTGACAAGCAAATTTAATAACTCGCTTAAGCTTAATTTATTAAAATTCTTTGCAAAGCCCAAGCCGTAGCGGCCTATCTCAAGCGATCTAATCGCCTTTTGCAGCGCCTCTTTATAATTTTTGCCGATGCTCATAACCTCACCGACGGCCTTCATCTGCGTGCCTAACTTATCTTCAACGCCTTTAAATTTTTCAAATGCCCAGCGTGCAAATTTAACTACTACATAATCAGGCTGAAAGTCAGCGTCAGCTACGCAGCCGGGCTTGCCGGGCGTATATTTATCAAGACTTCCGAACTTGCCGCACTTTAAATCCTTAAGCGTCAAGCCTGCCGCAAGTTTCGCCGAGACTAACGCAATAGGAAATCCCGTAGCCTTAGATGCTAATGCCGAGCTGCGCGATGTCCTCGGATTAATCTCTATAACTATAATTCTATCGGTCTTGGGATCATGGGCGAACTGCACGTTAGTGCCGCCTATCACGCCTATATGTTCTACTATTTTATATGCCTGCTCCTGTAATCTTAATTGCAGCTCAGGGCTTATCGTCAGCATCGGCGCAACGCAGAACGAGTCGCCGGTGTGAACGCCCATTGGGTCAACGTTCTCGATAAAGCATACGGTTATCATGTTATTATCTTTATCGCGCACGACTTCAAGCTCAAGTTCTTCCCAGCCCATAACAGATTCTTCTATCAAGACCTGATGAATTAAGCTTGCTGCAAGGCCGCGGTCACATACTGCCTTTAATTCATCTTTATTATAGACAAGGCCGCCGCCCTCACCGCCCATAGTATATGCCGGCCGCACTACGCACGGATAGCCGAGCTCTGCTGCTATGTTCAACGCTTCATCAATGCTATAGGCAGCTTTGCTCCGCGCCATCTCGATGCCAAGGCTGTCCATAGTCTTTTTAAATTCTATTCTGTCCTCGCCCCGCTCTATTGCATCCGGCTGCACACCGATAACTTTTACATTATATTTATCAAGCACGCCGGATTTATAAAGTTCGGCGCATAAATTCAATCCCGACTGGCCGCCCAAGTTAGGCAATAAAACATCAGGCCGCTCTTTAGCTATAATTTTTTCAAGCCGCGCCGCGTTCAGCGGCTCTATATACGTCGCGTCGGCCATCTCCGGATCAGTCATGATAGTCGCCGGATTAGAATTCACTAATACTATCTCATAGCCCAAGCTTCTTAATGCCTTGCACGCCTGCGTCCCTGAGTAATCAAACTCGCACGCTTGACCAATCACGATAGGCCCAGAGCCGATTATCAAAACTTTTTTGCCGATCTCAATCTCACTCTCACTCATTCAACAACATACCTCCTGCATCAAAATTTTTAAACTTAAATTATATTATATTTTTATATTTAAAAATAAATTTTAATTCATAACAAAACGCCCGACCTCTTAATCAAGGCCGGGCGCAAAATTTTTTAAATTTTAAAAATTAATTTTTATTTTAATAACGCATTAGTAACGTTGACGAGTTCGTCGCGGATTTTAATATGCTGCGGGCAGACCTTTTCGCACTTGCCGCATTTAATGCACTCGTTCGCGTATTTGCGGCCGTGCATCTCGACAAGCCACCATTGTTGATGCTTCGCCGTCTCTAAATTATTATACAAAGTCAAATAATTTAACGCAGTGAACGAACCGGATATTCCAATATTCTTCGGACAGACCTTAGCGCAGTAATTGCAGCTCGTACACGGGATAATATTAATTTTCGCAAGCTCTTCGCGTGCTTTAATTAACGTCTCGCGCTCTGTGTTATTTAAATGCGTGAAATCTTTAAGCGCATTTAAATTATCTTCCATTTGCGAAATATCAGACATTCCTGACAGCACAGCCAGCACGCCGTCGAGATCAGCAGCAAATCTCAATGCCCACGATGCAGGCGACGCATCCGGCTCGGCATCTTTTAAAACTTTCAGCACGTTCTCAGGTGGCGTAGCAAGCATACCGCCCTTCACCGGCTCCATGATAATCACCGGCTTATTATACTTGCGGACTACTTCATAGCAAGCTCTTGACTGAATAGCCGGACTTTCCCAGTCGCCGTAGTTAATTTGCAGCTGCACGAACTCTATATCATCAGCGTGAACTTTTAATATATCTTCAAGCTCGTCAGCCGTCGAATGGAACGAGAAGCCGATATGCTTAATCAAGCCCTCGCGCTTCTTTTCTTTCACAAATTCCCATAGATTAAAATCATCAAAGAAATGCGTCCTGAACTCGCCTAAGTTATGCAGCAAATAAAAATCAAAATAACCTGCGCCGGTTCGCTCGAGCGACAATTCAAACTGTTTAATTGCGTCATCGCGCGTCTTGCACTCAAGCCATGCGGCGTTCTTAGTCGCGAGCTGGAATTTGTCACGCGGATAACGTTTAATTAACGCCTCGTTAATCGCCTCTTCGCTGCCCGGGTACGCCCACGCCGTGTCAAAGTACGTGAACCCTGCGGCCAAAAATTTATCGACCATAACTTTTACCTGCTCGACGTCTATAACATCTTCGCTGGTGTCTTTAAGGCGCGGCAATCTCATTAACCCGAAGCCTAATTTCTTAATTCCCAGATCTAAAAGTCCTGACATGAAAAATTTTTCCCCCTCGAAATTTTTTATGACTAAAATAATTATAATATATTAAAAAATTTTAAAATTTATTTTAGTCAGGTGAATTTAAATTGCTGAAGTTAAACAAGACAAGAGCTGAAATTTTGCTCACCGCGATAATTTTAGTGCGGAGCACGTCGTTTGTTATGTCAAAAATTGCTCTTAACGAGCTTAATACTTTTAATTTATTGGGCATAAGATTTTTAATAGCGTTTATATTCTTACTGCCGTTCAGCTTAAAGAAATTAATTAAATTAAATTTAAATGCAGTTATGCACGCGGCGTTAATCGGCGGAGCGTTAAGCGCAGTAATGGCCTGTGAAGTGACTGGCTTAAAGACTGCCAACGCGTCAAGCGTCGCCTTCATCGAGAATACTTTTATAGTCTTAGTGCCGTTATTTAATGCTTTATTAACTTTAAAATTTCCGAGCTTAAAAAATATTTGCGCGTTCGCAATAGCATTAACCGGCGTTGCGTTATTAACTCTTAAAGACAATCAAGAAATATTTAATTTTAATATCGGCGAGTTATTTGCGCTTGCTGCAGCTGTATTATATGCGCTGACTATTATATTAATAGATAGATTTAGCCATAAAGACGACCCGATCGCGCTCGGAGTTGCACAGCTCGGCTTTATCGGCATATTTGCAATTACTTTATCTTTTATATTTGAATCGCCTATCATCCCGCAGAGATTAATAACGTGGCAGATGATATTAACGCTCGTGATATTCTCGTCGTGCTTCGGCTTTGCGCTACAGCCCTTAGCTCAAAGCAAGACTACAGCCGAACGCGTCGCGTTATTATGGTCGCTTGCTCCGGTCGGCGGCGCATTAAGCGGCTATGTATTCTTAGGCGAACATATTAATGCTGTTGGCTTCTTAGGCATGGCGTTAATCTTACTCGCAATGCTGCTGCCTAATTTAAAATTTAAGAATTAATTTTAATAATAATGCTTATTGCTTATTGTAAAAAAATTATTTCAAATTTAAAATAAATTTAAAATCAAATTAATATACAAAGGAGCGATGCTTTATTATGGATGCAAAGTATGTTTACAGTCTGAAGGACGGTGACGGCGAACAGAAGTTATTGCTCGGAGGCAAGGGCGCTAACCTGTGCAAGATGGTACAGAGCGGACTGCCTGTGCCGCCCGGCTTTATTTTAACAACTGACGTGTGCCGCAGGTACATGAAAGATCCGGCAATAATGAATGAAGTCTGGGATGACGTTAAAAAGCATGTTGCGGGGCTTGAGCGCGAGACCGGCAAGGGCTTTAACGACGCGAAGAACCCTCTTCTTGTATCTGTAAGATCGGGTGCTCCGATCTCAATGCCTGGTATGATGGAGACGATCTTAAATCTTGGCCTTAACGACAGTACTGTTCAGGGTCTTGCTGCAAGCTCGGGCAATAAGAGATTTGCGTTCGACAGCTATAGGCGCTTTATCCAGATGTTCGCAAATGTAGTTGACGAGGTCGATATTACTCTATTTGAAGATGCGCTGGCGAAATGCCGCAAGGCAAGCGGCGCTGATCAGGACTTCCAGATACCAGCCGAGGCGCTCGAGAAATTAATAGGCGAGTATAAAGAGATTTATAAAAAGGCTACCGGCAATGAGTTTCCGGTTGATCCGTGGGAGCAGCTGAGACGCGCGATTGAGGCCGTGTTCAAGAGCTGGAATATTCCGAGAGCGGTCACGTACCGTAAGATTAATAAAATAGACGATAATCTCGGCACAGCCGTTAATGTTATCTCGATGATATTCGGCAATTTGGGCGATGACTGCGGCACAGGCGTATGCTTCACGCGCAATCCATCGACAGGCGAGAATAAATTATACGGCGAGTTTTTAATTAATGCGCAGGGCGAGGACGTTGTTGCCGGAATACGTACGCCTATGCCGATAAGCCAGCTTGAGAACGCCATGCCCGAGATTTATAAAGAGCTTTGCAAATTAACTAAGCAGCTTGAGAATGCGTATCACGAGATGCAGGATATAGAGTTTACGATCGAGCGCGGCAAATTATTTTTACTTCAGACGCGAGCCGGCAAGCGGACAGCTGCAGCAGCCGTGAAAGTCGCAATGGACATGGTAAACGAGGGGCTTATAGATACAAAGACGGCGGTAACGCGCGTATCGCCCGAGCAAGTAGAGCAGCTGCTGCACAGGCAGGTTGATAAAAACGCAGAACAGGACGAGATAGCGGTAGGACTTCCTGCATCGCCCGGCGCAGGCGCAGGTATGCTTGTGTTCTCAGCTGACGAGGCCGAAGAGTGGGCGCGTGAGGGCAAGCCGGTAATTTTAAGCAGGCCGGAGACGAGCCCTGATGACATTCATGGACTGTTTGCGTCCAACGGCGTTGTCACGAGCAGAGGCGGAATGACCAGCCATGCCGCAGTTGTTGCCCGCGGCATGGGCAAGCCCGCTGTATGCGGCTGTGAAGAAATTACTATAGACTTAGAGCATGAGACGTTAACTACAAGAGGCCGCGTATTTAAGAAGGGCGACTTTGTGACTGTCGACGGGACGTCAGGCCGTTTATTAGCCGGCGAGGCCAAGATGATCGACGCGACTTTCTCAGAGGAGTTTAAAAAATTATTGTCATGGGCTGACGAGAACGCAAAGCAGCAGGTCTGGGCGAATGCCGACACGCCGGAGGACGCAAGACGGGCTCGCGAGTTCGGCGCAAAGGGCGTTGGCCTTTGCCGCACCGAACACATGTTCATGGGCGTTGACAGACTGCCCGAGATGCAGAAATTAATAATAGCTTTAAATAATAACGATGACGGCCAAGATGCCCGCCGCAATGCCCTTGCTAAGTTAAAAGTCATGCAGAAAGAGGACTTTATAGGCATATTCAAGGCAATGGACGGCCTGCCTGTTATAATAAGATTGCTTGATCCGCCGCTTCATGAATTTTTGCCGAAAGAACCGAACGTACTCGAGGAGCTTGCCGAGCTTGAGAAGGCAGGCAAGGCGAACTCCCCCGAGGCCGATAATCTTAAAAATACTTTAACGAAAATTCACCAGCTTCACGAGAATAACCCCATGCTCGGTTTCAGGGGCTGCAGACTTGGCATGATCTATCCTGAGATTTACGAGATGCAGATCAACGCGATCTTCGAGGCCGTAGCTGAACTCACTAAGGCCGGCGTGACAGTGAGGCCCGAGGTGATGATCCCGTTGGTCGGCACTAAGCCCGAGATGAAGTTCTTCAGGGAGATGGCTGACCGTATAGCCGCTGAGGTCATGAATAATACCGGTGTGAAGTTCACGTATCTTGTCGGCACGATGATAGAAGTGCCAAGAGCCGCGTTAGTTGCCGACCAGTTAGCCGAGTACGCGCAGTTCTTCAGCTGCGGCACTAATGACCTTACCCAGACAACGTTCGGTTATTCGCGCGACGATGCCGAGGGCAAATTCTTGTTCCAGTATCTTGACAAGGGCGTATTTAAAGAGAACCCGTTCAGCGAGCTTGACCGTGACGGCGTCGGCGGTTTAATAAAAATTGCGGTTGAGAAAGGCCGCGGCGTTAATAAAGACCTCTCGGTCGGAATTTGCGGAGAGCACGGCGGCAATCCCGCAAGCATAGCGTTTTGCTGCTCGGTAGGCTTGAATTATGTATCGTGTTCGCCGTTCAGAGTTCCGGTCGCAAGAATTGCTGCGGCGCAGGCTGCTCTCGGCGTCCTGAAGTAGCATTAAATTAATTAAGTTAAGTAATATAAAAATCAACAACGCGCTCCGGACTTTATTTACGGAGCGCGTTGTTGATTTAACTGGCAATGCTGCTGGCTAATTTAAAATTTAAAATTTATTAAAAATTATGAGATAATTTAAAAAATTTATTTTAATTAATTAAAAGGGATTTTTCAATTTGAAAATTTGGGGAAGCGAGAAAAGTGATAATAATAAGGGCAATAGAAAGCGGCGGCGTGAGCCGGTAACGCCTGATGATATATTATTCGGCATAGTCAGGCCGCGGCCTCTTGCCGATGAGAATAATCAAAAGCAAGAACGTGATCGAACGCGTGAACAAAGGCATATTCAAGATAATAATAATAATAATTTAAAAAATCAGGGAAAGGCGGGACGTAAGATAGAAGACTTGAGGGAGCGGCGGCTCCGGCAGAATTTGCAGCAGCGGCGCGATGAGCGCGCAAGGCAGCAACAGCGCGATAATAATATAAATCAAAATAGAATGAATAAAAAGAAGCGCAAGAAGCGGCCAAGCATTTTAAAAATAATATTTATGACTATATTGCTTTTATTATTGCTTGCGGTCGGGGCGGCGAGCGCAGGCGTAGCTTGGTACATAGTTAAAATTTCTGAGGACTTGCCGAGCATGGTCGAAGTTGCTAATCCTAAGAGCAGCTTGCCGTCTATCGTGTATGATAGAAATAACGAGATTATCGCGAGATTATTTATTGAAAATAGAACGCCGTTAGAACTGCATCAAATATCGCCGTGGCTGGTCAAAGCAGTATTAGCAGCTGAAGATTCGGCATTTTATCAGCACGGCGGCATTAGAATAGGTTCTATCTTAAGAGCCTTATGGATTGACGTAGTCGAGGGCGGCAAAGTTCAGGGCGCAAGCACTATAACTCAGCAATTAGCCCGCAATTTATTTTTGTCACAGGAAAAAAGCGTCACGCGTAAGGCAAAAGAAATTATTATCGCCATGCGCATGGAAAAATTATTCTCGAAAGATAAATTATTAGAATTATATTTAAATACGATAAATTTCGGCCACGGGGCGTGGGGCGCAGAGACGGCGGCCAGAACATATTTTAATAAATCAGCGCGTGAGCTTGACATAGCCGAGAGCGCAATATTAGCCGGATTAATTGCAAACCCGGGACGCTATAACCCGTTGAGCCATATTAATAACGCGAAGTCACGGCAAAATTACGTGCTTGGACGTATGGAAGTATTAGGCTGGATTGACGCGGCGCAGCGCAAAGCAGCTTATGACAAAAAATTAGAATTTCACAGCGGCAAGAGCGCTAATAGAATAGAAGAATTTAATCGAGCGCCGTATTTTGTTTCGCATTTATTATTTAATGATTTATTGCCTAAGTACGGCAAGGATGAAGTTTACAGCGGCGGCTTGCAGATCTATACGACTTTGGATATTAAGCTGCAGGAGAAAGCCCGCGAGGCAATTCAAGGCTTAAAGAATCCGGTGATGGGCGCATTGGTCTGCATGGAGGCTGAGACCGGCGAGATATTAGCACTAGCCGGCGGCAAGGACTTTAAAGAGAGCAAATTTAACCGGGCAACTCAGGCTTTGCGGCAGCCCGGCTCAAGCTTCAAGCCGATAGTTTACGCTACAGCGCTTGAAGAGGACATTATGCCCAGCGATCATTTTTTAGATGCGCCGATAACTTTTAAGAACCGCGGCGGCAACGGTAAGAACTGGTCGCCTAAAAATTCAAGCAATAGCTACGCCGGCGAAGTAACGCTTCAGCGCGCATTAACTAATTCGTATAACACAGTGGCAGTGCGCGTAGCTGCGTACATCGGCACTGATAACGTAGTTAAAATGGCACGGGCTATGGGCATCGAGACTAAATATTTGCCCAATGATCTTTCTATTGCATTAGGCTCGGCGAACTTAACGCCGTTAGAAATGGCCACGGCGTTTAATTGCTTTAACAACGGCGGCAAGAGAATGCAGCCGCTCATGATACGAGAGATAAAGGACCGTGACGGCCGAGTGATAGATCACAGAGAGCCGGTTGCAACTCAAGCAATGCGGCCCGAGACAGCGTACTCATTGAGATCGATGATGCAGGATACGGTCAGAGCCGGTACGGGTAAACCGGCCGCAATTCCAAAATATACAGTCTTTGGCAAGACCGGCACGTCTAACGACTTTATCGACGCGTGGTTCGTCGGCGGCACGCCGGGCTTGACTACTGCCGTTTACGCAGGCCGCGATGACAATAAAACTATGGGACGCCGCGCGTTCGGCGGAACTATTGCCGCGCCGGTCTGGAAAAAATTTATGACCTTTGCAGTCAATGAGCTTAAGACGCCGCAGAATTTTGAAAATCCGCCCGCGTGGGTCGAGACAAGTAAACTTTCGATTTGCAGATCGTCGGGCTATATCGCAACGAGCGGCTGTCCGGCGGTGCCGTTATATTTTCCGGCAGGCAAAGCCCCGACCGCACGCTGCCCTATGCACGGCGGCAGTTACGCAGCAGCTGACGCAGACCCCAAAGGCCCGAGATTATTCTTAATTGAACAGGACGACGCGTATTTAGCAAGACTTGAAAGATCTGCTGCAGCCGAGAGCGAGAGTGAAAGCTCAAGCCAGCAGTCCGCTCCGCCGCCTCCGCCTCAGCAGAAACAAGCGCCGCAGGTTAAGGCCAGTGCAATCCCTCAGAATACGCCTCAGTCACGCCCGGGGTCTCACTATAACAACGCCGACGAGGTCGAGCGCCGCTACCGCGAGCTGCTTAGAGAGTACGGCATAGAATAGCAAAATTTATTTATTAAATTATTAAGATTTTTAAGCATGAAGAATTTAAAAGATTTAATAGTATTCGGCAAGATAATTTCGGTGGGCTTGGTCATAGCCGGCTATACGTTCTTGGGCGCATGGCTGGCCGGCTGGCTCAAGGCAAATGATTATTCAAACTGGCTTGCGCTGGCCGCCCTTGCCGCCGGAGTGTTAATAGGGCTCTGGCAGGGCTGGCTGGTGCTGACTAAAAAATCTAAACGGCGTGACGGGAAATAAATTTATTTAAGGCTGACGATTATGTAAGGCGTGAAATATTAGATTTATATATCGAGCGGCTTAACGCAACGAAAATTCATAAAATCTACACATTTCAAAAATATAATATTTTAAATTTTAAATAGCTTAATTTTATGCCAAAGAGAAATTGCCGATAAAATTTTAAATCGCAATTCAAGGAGGTTTTATAAAATGAATGTCAGCAATAATGCTGTTCTAAGTTCTGACGCAAGTCAGAGCCAAGAGCTTCGTGAGCTTGCATTAAAGCGGCTGAAGGAAAATCAACATGCCGAAAATTCTGAGGCTCAAGCAGCTCCAGCTAATCAAACTGTTCATGTTCAGAAGACCGACGAGTACGATAAAGATAATCCCGTCGGCGAGAAAGCCGAGGGAATTTACAGCCTTGAGCATGATGAAAACGGTAATTTAAAGATCGAGTACACTCAACCGGAGAAGGCCGCGAAGACAGAGACTAAATCGTCTGAGCAATCGGAGCAAGCAGCGCAGTCATCACAGTCCCAGCCGGCTGCAAAGGCCAGTGACGCATCAGGCGCAGGTAAGGCAGCAGCGCCGGCAGCTCAAAGCTCAAGCTCTGACTCAAGCTCAAGCTCTGACTCGGACGAAGAACTCGAGGAACTGAAGGAAAAACAGCAGCAGCTGCAAAGCAAAATTGCAAAAGAAACCGACGCTCACGTCAAGGCGCAGCTGCAGGCCGAACTTCAGCAGATCGAAAGTCAAATAGCGCTTAAGAGCGCCAGCGCAAGTTAGCCATGGATATTAATACATTAGGCAGTGCGCAGTCACTGCTCGCCTTAACGCAGGTTCAGGCGCAGAACGCAAGTTTTAATAGCAACAGCAGCAGCTCTGAAGTCAAGATCGAGACCGACAGCTATTCTAAGAGCGAGGCGTTCCCGATTGTGAGCGGCCTGTATAATCAGTCAGGGCAGGAAGCCGAGACAATTAAGCCCGTCGCAGGTTCAGGCACAGCCGAGCAGTCCGGCGCAAAACCAGCAGGCGGCGGCGCACCGGCAGGCTCAGGCAGCGATGACGACGAGGACAGCGAGACCGTAACTCAGATAATTACAATTAACGGCGTCAGCTACCTTGAGACAAGAACAACGTCGAACGGCATCGAGACCGTAACTCGAAAGATGTTAGGCTGATTTTACGGTAATTTAAAAATTTAAACAAGCTCGTGAAAATTCACGGGCTTTTTATTTGCAAATTAAATTTAAATTTAATAAAATAAATTTTAATTAAATTAATAAACTGGTTCGTAACTCGGGCAGCATATCTTGCAATAAGGAGGGCAAAAATCATGGCAGATGAGTATGTAAGAAAAGATTTATTTGAGGCTACTATACGCCGCATGGATCAGCGCTTTGATGCGACAGAGAGGTTAGTTAATAATACGATTGAGCGTATGGAGACGATGATGGACAGAAATTTAGCTAAGCATGAGACTATAGCTGCACGTATCGAGGGGAAGTTTGACACAATGAATGCCCGGCTTGATACATTAGAAAATAAATTCTCGTGGAATTTGGCGTGGGTAGGAATTATAATGGGGCTTGTACTTGCGATAGTCCAGCACTTCTGGAAATAAATTTATTTAAGGAGGGCAAATATCATGGCAGATGAATATGTTAGGCGTGAAATATTAGATTTATATATCGAGCGGATGGAAGCAATCTCAGAAAAAAATTTAGCCAAGCATGATGCAATCGCAGCAGAGATGCGCTCAAATATAAGTGAGATGAAGGGCGATTTGAAAGCAATGAATGCCCGGCTTGATTCATTAGAAAATAAATTCTCATGGAATTTAGCGTGGGTAGGAATTATAATGGGGCTTGTACTTGCGATAGTTCAGCACTTTTGGAAGTAAGGAATTTAAAATTATAGCAAAAATTATTATACTCGCTGCCGCATATTTTAAAATTAAATTTAATTTTCAGCTCGTGAATTTTCACGGGCTTTTTATTTGCAAATTAATTTTAAATTTAATAAAATAAATTAGTTAAATTAATTTAAATTTTAATTAAATTAATAAATTAATAAATTAAGTTTAAGGTTCGCGGCTATGGAAATTTAAAATTATTTTTATTTGTTAAAATAAATTAATTAATAAACGGGTCCAGGGTCCGCGACCCTGGAAAAATTCTCGGGAGGGATTTGTTGCAATGGATATGTACCTCACTGCCATAAGCGAGCTGCTGGAGCAGTCCGGCTTCGCTTACTTGTTGTCCCCTGCAGGCACGGGCAATATCATCATGATACTTGTCTCGTTCGTCCTGCTGTATTTAGCAATCGGAAAAGGCTTCGAGCCGCTGCTCTTAGTGCCGATCGCGTTCGCTTGCTTAATAGTCAATTTGCCGCTGTCAGGCATCATGGATCAGGCCACGGCTGAAAGCTCCGCCGGATTTTTGCGCTACGTCTCGTTCGGCGCTGAGCATGAAATTTACCCGGTCATTATATTCTTGGGCATCGGCGCGATGACGGACTTCGGCCCGCTGCTGGCCAATCCCATTACGTTCTTACTGGGCGCAGCAGCTCAGTTCGGCGTGTTCGTAGCCTTTATCGCTGCTAACTGGGTCGGCGCATTGACCGACGGCTTAGTCAGCTTTAACATTCAGCAGGCCGCAAGCATCGCAATTATAGGCGGCGCAGACGGCCCGACCAGTATTTACTTGACAGTCAAGCTCGGCCAGAAGGAAATCTTGGGCGCAATCGCCGTCGCTGCGTATAGCTATATGTCGCTTGTGCCGTTAATTCAGCCGCCGGTGATTAGATTAATGACTAGCAAGAAAGACCGCGGCATCGTCATGGGCCAGTTAAGGCCAGTGTCAAAGCGCGAGAAAATTTTATTCCCGATCGTCTGCACTATCGTCGCTGGGCTTATATTACCGGCGTGCGTGCCGCTGGTCGGAGTATTGATGTTCGGCAACTTGCTGCGCGAGTGCGGCGTCACTGACAGACTTAGCTTGACGGCTCAGAACGAGTTGTTAAATATCGTTACGATATTCTTGGGCTTGTCAGTCGGCGCAACGATGGAGGCCGGAGCGTTCTTACAGCTCAGAACGCTTATAATAATCGTATTGGGTCTCGTCGCGTTCGCATTCAGCACAGCCGGCGGAGTTTTATTCGGCCAAGTCATGAAGATATTATCGGGCGGCAAGATTAACCCGATGATCGGCGCAGCTGGCGTGTCAGCAGTGCCTATGGCTGCACGTGTTGTACAGCGCGTAGTGCAGTCAGAGTACCCGGGCCACTTCCTTCTTATGCACGCCATGGGCCCCAACGTCGCCGGAGTTATCGGCACTGCGGTCGCCGCCGGTGTCATGCTCACATTGCTTAAGTAATTTATTTTATTTAATTTAATAATAATCATAGCCGCGATTGAAATTATCGCGGCTTTTAATTTAAATATAAGGCTGTGATTAAAATTAATAATTTAAATAATAGAATATACGGCTTTGATATATTAAGGCTGCTGATGATTATCTGCGTTATCATGCTCCACGCCGCGATGACTTATATGGCCTACGTGCCGGAATGGTGGTACGTTATAGATTCAAATAAAAGTCTAAATTTCACAATGCTTGTCGTATTTCTCGATGCGTTCCCGATGAGCGTATTATTTTATCTGGCAGGTTATTTTGCCGTGCCGTCACTGAATAAATATAAATTCAAAAATTTTGTAACCGCAAAGTTCAAGCGCATATTTATCCCGTGGCTGCTGGGCATGATATTTGCAGCGCCGTTCTTCGCCTACGCGACCTTTAAAGCCTTTAACCTGCCTGACCCGGGATTTTTCGCATTCATCAAAAATTATTTCCTGAACCCGCAGCCCCACGGCGGATTTCATCAGCAAGGCCACTACTGGTTTCTGAACGTATTATTTGCAATGCTGATAATCTACGCGCTTGCTGCAAAGCTGATTAATTTAATTAACATAAAGCCGCTTCACGTTTTCATAATTACTTTTATATTTTATTTTATATCGGCAATTTGCTTGATGCCGCCGGACGACTGGCTGAATATCTATTGCTTCATTTACTTCCAGCCCGCACGAATAGCCGGTTATATTGCTTTATTCATCCTCGGCGTGAGAGCTTATAATCAAGATTTGAAATTTAATTTTATCGCATACTTCGCGCTTGCCGTAATCTCAGGCATTGCTTTATTAGCTCGAAAATTTACGCCCGCGCTGCAATTCAATCAAAATATTAATTTATTCTTTGACGCAGTGTTCTATAGCTTATTCAGCGTGTCGTTTACTTTAAGCTTAATAAATTTATTCGCGAAAATTAAAAAATTGCCGCAGGCTTTAATAAATTTATCAAGCGCGTCATATTCGATTTATTGGCAGCATCAGATCATTTTAATGCCGCTGCTATATTTAATACGGCCTATGAGCCTTGACATAGCGATTAAATGGCTTATCGGCGTGACCCTCACGGTCGTGATCGCTTGCTTAGTTAATAAATTTATATTTAAGCGCTTGCCGCTGCTTAATAAAATATTTTAATGATTATGCCCTGCAAACCCGCTGCAATTCAATCTTAATTATAAATTTATTAAAATAAATTAAAATTTTTAAAATTAGCCCTTGATTTTTTAAATTTTAATGCTAAAATTACTTACTAAATTATACGATACATTTACTGAGTGAGATATATAGGAAAATTTTTAAGTATTTTGCTCGGTATAAGCAGCGTGTAAAATTTTGTTGCGGCGGCTGTTACTGGGGGCAGTTGACGCACGGCTTAGAGAAAGGGGGAATTTATGCATCCGGCACTTCATGTTAAGTTTCATATCATCACTTATTTATTTTAGTTTTATGTATTATTTAGGTTTGTGCGCATGCGCACTTAGTTCACGAGGAACTTCAAAATTAGGAGGACAATTTAATTATGAGAAAGTCAAAACTCGGCCGGATTTTCCTGGCCGCAGTACTTGCGCTGACGCTGGGGGCGTCAAGCGCATTGGCAGTTGAGCCGACTCCGGCTGAGTCTTATCGTAACGGTACGGTTACATTCCAAGTAAGCTTCGACCTCGAAGCTACAGATGGCCTTGTAACCAACGCTAAAGCAGGCAAGAGCCAGGCATCAACGCCTTATGCACCGGAGTTTACAGGCTTAACCGCCTATACAACCGGCATCAACGGTACGTTAAAGCAGTTTACCGAAGCTGTAACGACCGTTAGCAACATTCCGAGCGGCGATGTATACAAAGAGAGCGCAATAGAGGCATTGGTACGTACAATGACCCTGTACGGTTCTATCTTTAATCAGACGGCGTTAAAGTCAGCCGCCAAAACCGTAGGATACAGTGGAGGCACGAGATTTATCGATGAATACACAACAGCAGCAACCTACGCTGAATCTGATGATAAGGCTCTGAAGCCATTCCCGGCCACTAATGAACATTACGACATAGTGGAAGCAATCGGCAGAATGAACAAGGCTTTCGCTAAAGCGTTCGTCGGACAAGCGTACAATGCTAGTGCTACCGCATTTACAGCAGATGAAATTAAAGCTATGCGCGAACAATTGGCCACAGCTTTAGCTAAGGCAGACTTCGGCGCGAATAACGCAGATGGTGTGAACCCCGCACTGGCTACCATGGCAATCGGCGAGATAATTACCGCAGTCGGTAGCGCATTGGCAGCAGGAGCAAGTGAGGATGTAATAACAATCGTAAAGACTTTATCCGACGACGTATTAGCCGGTACCAAGATAGCCGAAGAAGCCCAAAATGGCGGCACTGGCTTAAGGACTGGGTTTAACGCGGTCATCACTAATAGCGGTACGGTTACTCCATCATCATCATCATACGGTACTTTAGGCAACTACATCGTAACCGACGATCGCAGCACGGGTTATGACGCAGTCAGACGCTACCTGATAGCATCCCGCTTTGCCAGCCGCACTAATAACGATAAAGACGAAGACACGTACAAGAAGTTAATCACTGCCGACGTGCTGAAAGGCATTCTTGCAGAATTAGCAAAGAAGACAGTTACCGGATCTGAAGTCAAGGGCGTTAAGTGGGACCAAAACAGTGCGTCCGCTGATGTAGCAGAAGTTGCTATCAACGCCGACGAGGCCAATAACTCAATCAAGATGGCATTATTCTGGGGCTATGCAGCACTCAACCCGGATGCGTTCAAGGCAATGCTTCCGGCCATCTCAGACTATCTGGTGAAGAACCCCACGGCAACAATGGTCGACTTAGCCGAGCAGCTTGTAACCCTTAATCCTGCTATCAACGCAGTGAACGCGTACTTAAGCAGCTTCTTGAGCGAAGACGCATTGGAGGCTGGGAACACAGCGCTTGAGTGGAGTACGGATGTTACGTATACTAAACCGACCGGCACTGTTAAAGTGACGACATTTGCGGGCAAGAACCCCACGATTAATCCGGCTTTCGCGGTGGCCAACGCAGTATCTGGAGATGTAAAAGATACAATCACGAGCCCGGCAATATTACGCATGGAGCTTGCGTCGAAGGATTCAACCGGTAAGTTCGTATACGGTCCGGTCGATGTAACCGAGGGTATCGAGCTTACG
The DNA here is from genome assembly GCA_017470785.1 of Synergistaceae bacterium. Classification (GTDB taxonomy): domain Bacteria; phylum Synergistota; class Synergistia; order Synergistales; family Aminobacteriaceae; genus JAFUXM01. Next base: position 5,209 of record JAFUXM010000165.1, on the reverse strand, counting down.
GATGCGTTGTTAGCGCAGAAGGAAGTTACAGCCAGAGCTATATTATTAGCCCCCGGCGATACAACAGGCGACGCGGTTACGAAACCCCTTAAGAGCGTTGGAATTTTAACGGAGTCTGATAAGGAAGGTTACAGCGGTACAATCCCGCAGAATACGCTTGAGGGCAGCGGCTCGCTCTACAACAGCGACCTTGAGGATTTAAAGAAAGCCTATCCGTACATGGTTGAGTTCACAATGCAGTTTGTGACGTCCGGTGACGCTGCGGCAGATAGCAGCAGTGACGGCACTGCGGCAGCTGAGACTTATGCGCTTAAGGCCGATTCAATCGACTTAGTAGGCTCTGACGGTCAGAAGCTGAGCGTTGCAGCAGGCACTAAGTATGCAACAAGCCAGGATAAGGCAGCGACCGATGCGTTATGGACGACAGCACCGGTAGTCTTCAGCGTGAGCAGCGACCAGTTAGCCAGCTTCGAGATCACGGTCAGCACTGACAACGCAGTTATCGCAGTGACTGATGACGAGGGCAACGCTATTGAAGTAACTTCCAAGAAGTTCGCCACTGACGGCATCGAGGGTACGTACACGATCATCTTATCGGCTGACTTAGTCGCCAGCAGCGATGCAAAGACCGTCAGCACTGATAAAGCGTACTTCGCAATCGAGGTTGACGTTGTATCTGTTGATGCAGGCACAGCAAGCGGCAGCGTAACTCCGGCATCGGGTGATGCAGCCAGCGGTGACAGTGCAGCATCCGGCGATCAGACCGCTTCGGGCGATACGACACCTGGCAGCGATGAGGGCGAGGGTGAGGCCACAACACCGGCAACAGCTGAGGATGCAGAGACTACCACTGATGCAAGCGGCAACACGGTAGCGGCTGACGGTCAGACCATCGAGAACGCGTTCACCGGTTCAGCAGCAGCCACGGCAATCAGCAACTTGCTCAACAGCGCAACTGAAGCCGAGCAGGCCAGCACCGAGGACGTAGCAGGTGCATTAGGCATCAGCGAAGATCAGGTTGGTAACGCTGAAGACGGATACAAAGCGATCGGTATGGAAGTTCCGGCAGGCGTAACGCTTCCTGCAGAGAACACGCCGTTCTTTGTAATTACCCGCCACAGCAGCGGCAGAAACCACGTCGGATTTGGCTACATGCCGAAGAGACGTCCTGGCTTCGAGCGCATCCTTGCCATCCTGTTCAACCTGTTGAAGGACCCGGCAAATACGACCAACTACATGACGGTTGAGGCCGGCGACAACACAGTAGCAGCCACGGATTCCACCGGTACGACCAGCGGCGATACGAGCACGGTCAACAGAGTGGTATTCGTAGCAGCGGACGGTACAGCATTCGCATTAAAGACCGAGGGCACAGTACCGTTACAGGGTCAGAGTGCAGCAGGCGTTGCTACACCGATTGACACGACCAGCGGCGGCGATGACGATGATGACGATAACAACAGCACCAGCCGTCATGGCGGCGGCAGCTCAGGCTGCGACGCAGGCTTCGGCTTAATCGCTCTTGCAGCAGTTGCTCTTGCAGCTCGCAAAATTCGCAAATAGTTTAGTAATTTAATTAGAATTTATTTATTAGCGTAAATATTATTTAATTTAAATTTGTGAACTAACGCGCATTTAGAAAGCGCCCCGCTGTCTCAGTACAACGGGGCGCCTTTTGTTGATAAATTAATTAATTTACGCTATAATTAATTAGTAATTTTGCCGAGCAGAGCTGCGCCAATAGCGCCGGCGTAGCGTGCGTCAGGGCATGAGTACACCGGTGAATTTAACGCAGTTGCCAGCTTGTTAATAATTAACTCGGACTCGCAGAAGCCGCCGGTCAAGTAATATTTAGATGATGAGTTAGGCGAAATTTTGCGGCCAGCAAGAACTATAACTTTCGACACTACAGAGCCTATAGCGCCGTTGGCGATGTCCTCACGGGGCGTGCCTTGTCCCATCAAGCTAACAATCTCGGTCTCAGCAAAGACCGTACACATCGACGAGATTTTTATATCGCGGGTTGAGTTAGCAGCAAGATTAAAAAATTCAGGCAATGTAACGCCCATGCGATTTGCCATGACCTCAAGGAATTTGCCCGTGCCGGCTGAACACTTGTCATTCATTATAAAATCCATGACTTTGGAATTTTTAATAATTATGACTTTCGTATCCTGGCCGCCGATGTCAATTATCGTCAGGTCAGCGCCGCCTAAGAACGCTGCGCCCTTAGCGTGGCAAGTAATTTCTGTAAGTGCAGCATTTGCATACGGCACTGACACGCGGCCGTAGCCCGTCGCAGTGATGCAAAGTTCATCGCGGCTTGCATAAGTCAGCAGCCAAGTTAAAAGCTCATTTGCAGTCTCGCGGCTGTTCCAGCCGCTGGGCATGAGCTTACGGGCTATGACTTCACGCTTCGCCTCATCCATTATCACTGCCTTAGCAGCAGTCGACCCGATGTCTATTCCAGCATAGAGCATAAATAATTAAAGGCTTAATATTTTATCAGCGCTGGTTATCATCTCCATTATTTCAAACATATTGGAGATCGTGCCGGCGGCGACCTTGTCAGTGATGTTAAAGTGCGTCGTGCAAGTGCCGCAGACTAAGACTTTAGTTCCAAGCTTCTCTAAGTCCTTAATATGCTCGCAGGCTGACGACTCGGGCAATGTGAGCTTGACGCCCTCGTTCATAAACGCGATGATAGCCGGCCGTGTTGTAAGCTTTGACAGCGTGCCTAAGAACGCCTTAATTAAAACTTCACCGAGTTCTGCATCAGCGCGGCCTAACGTCTTGCCGGTCACTAACACTGCGAGTAACTTGCCGTCGGAATTATTAGCTGCGTCGGCCTTGGCCTCACCGGTCTTCTTAGCCTTGAGCTTGCGCTCAGCACCATTCACTTCAAGCTCGACGCTGTAGCCCTGATTAGTCAGCAAGCGCGTAACGTTCGATACCGCAATATCATTATCGACCGATACCTCAAGCTCCGCTGCGCCTTTTGCGATCTCTGCCTTGGTCATGATGACCGGCTCCGGACAAAGCTTACCCATTGCATTAACTACTACTGCCATAATAACTACCTCCAGTTATTAAATAAAATTAAATTAAAATATATTTATAGGCCGTTTGAAATTGCGGCCATAAATATCGTGATTAATAAATTGCGTTAGGACGTGTGAGTGTTTAGAGTAAGTGAGTACGTGAAGATAAATTCAGTGCGCAGTCCCAGCCGCAATGAGTGCATCCCGTGCAGAAACTTACTGCTCACGTATGACCGCGCATTTTTAAAATGATTAAATTAATCTAAAGTCGAGAAAATGAAATCGAAGTCGCTTAATACAGTGCCGTTATCGTCAGTTATCTCGGCAGCTACAAAAAATAATTTGCGGCCGCCGCGCTTGACTTTTGCTTTACAGATTAATTTGCTTGTTGACTGCGAGCCGCGCATGAAGTTCACGCTTGCACTGACCGTGACGCCCGGCCGGCCTAAGCTTATAAATGCCATGCCTGTCGTGCAGTCGGCTAAATTAAACAGCACGCCGCCGTACGGAATGTTAAATAAATTTTTGTGCCGCTCCTCAAGCTCAAGTTCGGCCACGGCCTCGCCGTTCTCCGCCTTGAGAAAATTAATATTAAAATGCTTGTTAATTTGCTTTATGCAAACTTCAAGCGCCTTGCCGTCAAGCTCCTGCAAATTAATTAAATTTTTAGTCTCCATGTCGAAAATTCCTTAAATTATTATTTTCTAAATTTTAGCATATAATTATAATAATTAATTTTAGTAAAGGCCGGAGGGAAAATCTTGAGCACTGAAGAACTTCGAAAAATCTGGGATGAAATCGTCAAGGGGACAGGCATTGACGGCGAAAGAATTTCACTGTGGCTTGCGGCCTGCGAGCCCGCCGAGATAAATTCGCGGGGCGAGTTGGTCATTGATGCGCCGAACGCATTCGTTAAAAATTATATTGATCAAAATTTTATAGCTGAGCTTAACAAGGCCGGCAAAGCTGCAAATATAAAAAGCGTTGCGCTGAGAGCTGCTGACGCTGACGCACCTAAAGCTAAGGGCAATAAACTTAAACGCAGTAATAAAGGCGATCAAGATTTAACCGGCGATTTATTCAGCGTTGGCAATATTAAAAAAGTTATAAGCTTAAACCCGAATTATACTTTTGCGAGCTTTGTTGTAGGCAAGTCTAACAGGCTTGCGCACGCTGCGAGCTTGGCAGTCGCAGAGATGCCGGGCAAAGCGTATAATCCGCTGTTTATATGGGGCGGTGTAGGCCTCGGCAAGACGCACTTAATGCACGCGATCTGCCATTATGCGCTCGAGCGCAATCCTGAACTTAAAGTTTTATATATCAGCGCCGAAAATTTTTTGAACGAGTTCGTGCATTCCATAGCATTTTCTAAGACGCGGCAATTCAAAGAGCGCTATAGAAATTTAGATTTTTTATTAATAGATGACATTCAGTTTCTTGGCAACAAAGAACAAAGCCAGGAAGAATTTTTTCATACGTTTAACACGCTGCATGACGGCAATAAGCAGGTCGTGATATGCTCTGACCGGCGGCCTTCAGAGCTTAATAACATAGAAGATAGATTAATCAGCCGTTTTGCCGGCGGCCTTGTAACTGACGTGCAAAACCCTGATCTCGAGACCCGCGTTGCGATTTTACAGCGCAAAGCAACGTTAAAAGGCCGCGTGCTGCCTGACGATGTAATTTATTTTTTAGCTAATAACATGCAGGGCAACATACGTGAGCTTGAGGGCGCGTTGAACCTGATGATTGCGTGCAGCGACAACTTTAATGAGCCGCCGACTGTTGACTTAGTGAGCAAATGGCTGCGGGATATGTTAGACATGGCTGCCGCTGACGGCCTCGTGACTATTGACTTGATTAAACGCGCGGTTGCCGCAAGATTTAATTTTTCGCCGAGCGAACTTGCCAGCGTTGGCCGCACAGCCGAACTCGCTCAGGCAAGACAAATAGCGATGTACTTATCACGCGAACTCACGGACTCAAGCTTAAATAACATAGCGAAAGCCTTCGGCAAGAAAGATCATACGACAGTGCTTCATGCCCAGCGCAAAATCGCAGAATTAATTAATTCAAATCCTGAATTTAATAAAATGATCGAGAGCATTAAACGCAGCATAATTAATAATTAGTAAATAAGCGCTAATTTTAAATTTAATATTATTTTT
>JAFUXM010000164.1 GCA_017470785.1 Synergistaceae bacterium | reverse complement strand
TAATAATAGTGATTAACGGCTCGTGTGATAACACGCCTAAAATCTGCGACGAGCTGGCAAATAAATATAATAATATCAAGCTTGTGAGATTAAATCCAAATCAGGGCATTAATTACGCGCGGCGCGCCGGTGTTGAGAATGCAAGCGGCGAGTATATTGCATTTATTGATTCAGATGATTATATAGAATTAAATGCTTATGAAAGCGCAATAAAAATTTTAGAAGCAAATAATTTAGATATAGTGCAGTTCGGGATAAAGCTCGTTGATCTTGACGGAAAAAATTTAGGCAGCTGGCGCAGGGATGACATGATGTTTAACAGCCCGCAAGAAGCGTATCAATATTTTTTGCTTGACCCAGTGCCGGCTTGGAACGTATGGGACAAAGTTTATAAGCGTGAAATATTTAATAATTTAATTTGGCCGCAGATCTCAGCCCTTGAAGATTATTGCATGTCGGCGCAGCTGTTTGCAAAGGCGCAAAAATTTATGACGCTAAATAAATTATTTTATAACTACGTTCAGCGTCAGGACAGCACGCTTAGATTAAAGAGCATTAAGCAGGCCAAGCATGACGAGATGATAACGTCTTTAGATCTTGTGATTAACTTAACTCAAAATAATTTTCCGGCCCTTTTGCCCGAGGCGTTATGGCGCAAGATATTATTTCTCGAGCGCATCTTCATGGACTACGCTGCTGCGCGTGAGGACGAAGTGAGCGACCGCAGCGGGAATTTAAATAATTTGCTGAATGACATACGCAGCCATTATTTAAAATTTCACGCCGAGCTTAAGCGTCAAAGCAGCGATATACACTCGAGACCCGCGAGCGCATACAAGAGCATATATTTATATAAATACCGCGCCAAGACTTGGGTGTTCGTACACTGGCCTAAAGTTGCCGTGCTGTACTCAAAGCTGAGGCTAAAAATAAAAGATTTATTTAAATTTTAAATTGCTATAATATTAATTAATATTTAATTTCATATTTAATTAAAACTGAAAGGAGAGCTTTTGTTATGGTTCAAGGTTCTATGCTCGTCGTGATTTTACTTGCGGCGATAGTCTTAATGCTTTTACTAATTTCAAAGTTTCACTTTCATCCGTTTGTAGCGTTATTTGCAGTTGCGTTAGTAATGGGCTTATGTGTCGGCATGAAGCCGATGGACGTGCTCAACACGATTTTAAACGGCTTCGGCGGCACATGCAGGGGCATAGGCATTGTAATATTGCTTGGCACTATAATCGGCGTGATGCTTGAGCGCAGCGGGGCGGCTTTCACAATGGCGGACAGCGTGTTAAAGATCGTCGGCGAGAAGCATCCGGCTATAGCCATGAGCCTTATCGGCAGCATCGTTTCTATTCCCGTGTTCTGCGACTCAGGCTTCGTAATTCTGTCGTCACTGAATAAATCTCTATCACGGCGCAGCGGCGTAAGCTTGGGGACGATGGCAATCGCGCTGTCAACGGGTCTGTTTGCAACGCATAATTTAGTTCCGCCGACGCCCGGGCCTATTGCAGCAGCTGATAAGCTCGGCGCGGACTTAGGTCTTGTAATTATATGGGGCATAGTTGCAGCGATACCGGCAATTATCGGCGGCTATTTATACGCGTGCGCAGTCGGGCCTAAACTTGTATTGACCGTTGACGAAGGCGAGTCCTACGAGGAATTAAAGTCAAAATACGGCGAGCTGCCTTCAGCATTTAAATCATTTGCGCCGATTATAATCCCGTTAATCTTAATCGGCATAAGCTCGGTCGTGAACTATCCGTCTGTGTTAAGTAAAGTCGGCAAGGGCAGCACGCTGCATTCTATTGCGAGCTTCTTAGGCAGCCCGGTTATAGCATTAACTATCGGACTTATATTATGCTTTTTCTTAATTCCCAAGCTCACTGAGGAAATCACGCATGGCTGGATCGGCGAGGGCGTTAAAGAGGGCGCGAATATTATAATGATAACGGCGGCCGGCGGCAGCTTAGGCGCAATCATCGCGGCGAGCGGAGTCGGCGATTATATCGGCGCAGCGCTGAAAGAATTTAATCTTGGCCTGCTGCTGCCGTTTATAATCGCGGCAGCGTTAAAGACCGCACAGGGTTCTTCTACTGTAGCAATTATCACGACGGCCGGAATTATCACGCCGATGTTAGAATCGCTCGGCCTCGGCACTGCGCCGATGGGGCCGGTACTCGCCACTCTTGCAATCGGCTGCGGCTCTATGGTAGTCTCACATGCAAACGATTCTTATTTCTGGGTAGTATCACAGTTCTCAGGCATGGAACTCGGCACTGCGTACAAGGCTCAGACTATGGCAACTTTAGTCGAGGGCGTATGCGGCTTGATCGCAGTCTATGCTATCGCAGCCTTTATGCTCTAAGCTAATTAATTTATATTTTAATTAAATTTTTTTTGCCCGCAGGTTACGCAAGCTTGCGGGCAATATTTTTTTGCTGTGCTGTAATTCAAATCAGGGCATTAATTTCACGCCGCGCTTGCAATTTAATTAAGCAATATAGCTTTCACGTTTTTATTATATTTATTTATTTTTTAATTAATCGTAAATATCTCGGAGAAGCCGGTTATTTGAAGTGTGTGCATGACGTTATCGCATACGTTTAACAGCGTTACGCTGCCGCCGTCGCCCATTGCGTGCAGAGCTGCCAATAAAGCGCGGAGACCGGCTGACGATATATAAACTACTGCGGCCATATCAACAGTAAGTTTTTTAACTCCTTGAATATCCCGCATAATCTCATCGTATAATATAGGCGCTGACTCCGCGTCTAACCGCCTCTCCTTAAGAAATAGCGTCAATTTTCTTTCATTTTCTATTTTATGCTCAGTCATAGCTAAAATTATTTAGGCCTTTATTCTTGACGGCGTAATTCTGCCATAAATAAAATTAATTATTATATTTAAAATCCATGCCATTATAAAATATATTACAGCAACGGCGATTAACGGGAAGAATGCTTCGTATGTTCTGCTGCGGACTATGTCGCCCATCTTCGTTAAATCCTGAACTGCAATATAGCCTACAATCGACGTTGATTTAACAAGCATTGTTATCTCTTCTTTGAGCGATGGCATAAAGTGCATAGCTGCCTGCGGCAGTACGATCATGAAGAACGTCTGCATGTCCGTAAATCCTAAAGTATAGGCTGCTTCAGTCTGGCCTTTGTCAACAGCGCCCGTGCCGAACGTCAGCATTCTATAGACTGACGTGCCGAACGTCAGACTAAAAGCTATAATTGATACGGCTATGCCGCTGATATTAACATGCCCGAAGACTATATAATAAAGTATCATTAGCAAGACTACAATCGGCGTGCCTTTAATCAGCCATACAGAAAATTTTGTCACAGCGTTTGCTGCCCTGCTGCCTGTCCGGCAGAGCATAAAGACCGTGAAGCCTAAGAGCATCCCGCATAAAATCGACATCACTGTTATTATTAAGCTATTTATTATCCCCTCGGCGAATAATTTCCATCTATCTTCACGAATAAACGTACGTTCAAAGCTTGCTGCTGTATCTTCCCAGAATGAAGGCTCGGCAATATTTACAGCTGCATCTTTCGTTTTCATTACGAGCAAGACTATCGGAGTTTGTGCATTGGGAACGGGTGAGAATAACATAGTCTCGGCGCGTTCAGGCGTGCGAGTTATGCTGCCCGTCAAGTCGCACTTACCGGCCTTAATAGCGCCTAAAATTCCCGCAAAATTCATTGAATAAACCTCAAGTCCATAGCCCTTGGCCTTACAGAATAACATCGCAAGCTCTATATCATAGCCTATAATTTTATTTTCTTTTACATAAGCAAACGGCATACGGCCCGTATCTATTGCCATTTTTAAAACGCCGTTAGCGTCAGGCAGCTGCGAATAATCTTCAAGCGTTCTTAAATTTTCATCTTCGCTGTAGATCCATTTATCTGCGAGGCGCTTAATCGTCCCGTTGTCCCATAAAGATTTTATAAACTCAGCGTATTCACCGCAGATTTTCTTGCCTTTCTCAGAATTAGTAAAAGCCGAATACGTATCCGTAACTTCAAGAGGCTCGGATATATAAGAAATATCTTTATGCTCATGCGTCATGTATACAGCCGTCGGCAGAGTGTTTGCGAATGCGTCGATCTTTCCGGTCTGCAAAGCAAGCGTTATTGCACTTAAATCATTAAAATATTCAAGCTTTACATCAGGAATTTTTGCAGCTGCGAAAATATCATGATTTGCGCCTAAGATAATTCCGACTTTGCGGCCTGCAAGGTCTGCGAGCTTAATATTATTATCTTTTCTGACAAGCAAGAGGCTGCCGGTTTTTGCATTCGGAACGGACGAAAACAATACGCTTTCCGCGCGTTCAGGCGTCCGCGTCAAGCTGCTTGAGAAATCGCACTTCCCTGACTGCACAGCCGGAATAATTGCAGTAAATGCCATCGGCACGATTTTCAGCCCGTAACCATTTGCCTCACAAAATCTCACGGCAATATCTATATCATAGCCTATAATTTTATTTTCTTTGACATAAACGAACGGCACAGCCGACAAGTCCGCCGCCATCTGCAAAGTGCCGTTGACCGCCGGAAGCTTGGTGTAGTCCTTGAGAATGCGTTTGCTCTCATCTCCGCCCAGCCATGCAGCATCGAGCTCGCTTATCGTGCCGTCTTCCCATAAAGATTTTACGAACTCAGCGTATTTTTCAGATAACTTTTTGCCTCTCTCAGATTTTTGAAATATCGGCGCCATCTCTACGTTTGTGAGCTTGCTGCCTAACGCAGCGACGTCATTATTATCGTGCATAAGCAGCCGAGCCGTAGGTTCTGCAAGACATACTGCCTCGATTTTTCCAGTCCTGAGAGCTATTAAGTTATCAGCCGGACTGTCATGATACACGAGCTGTGCTGTAGGTATAAACTGCTTGACGACTTCAGGGCTTCTTGTACCTGCCTGAACGCCGATCTTCTTGCCGGCCAAGTCTTGAATGCCTGCGTAACCGCCGATTTTATTATTTGCGTAAGCTATTCCGCACATAGTTATAAACACTATAATCATTGCAATTATAAAATTTTTTTGCTTTAACATTAATTAACGTTCACTCCTTCTTAAATAAATATTTTAATAATTCTACTTCATTTTTAATATTCATGTCAGCACAAAGGGGCGAGCAATGAAATTAAATAATTTTATATAGTGACGTAAAAATAAAATAAAGGGAAGGCGTAAAATTATTAAAAAATGTTAAGCAATGATAAAAGTTGTAAGCATGTAAATTAAATCAACAGTTTATAGATATTATAGATAGCCATAAAAATGGAGGCCGGCCGCCTAAAATTAACGTATTGAATCGTTATGTATTTGCCTATTACAAAAATTATCGAACAATGGAAGATATAGCCTCAGAGTACGGAATATCAGTATGACATAATTCGGCTTTGTGAAGAATTTCAATTACCTGATAAACGTACTTTAAAAGAAAAAGCGCCTGACATTGTAGTAATTGATGCAACTGAATGTGAAATTCAGCGTGTAAAAATGGGCTTCAGAATTTTATAAAGTTTTTTATAAAGATTTTGTTGTCGCTGCGTTGGTCAAGGCAGGCGCAAAAAATTAAATTTAAAACGCCCTGCAAATTTTTTAAGCTTGCAGGGCGTTATTTTTAAATTAAAATTATAAAATTAAATTTATAATTTATCTTTTCTTGCCTTCAGGCTTGGCCAAGTACCACTCGATTAAAAATCCCGTTGCAACGAACATTGAGCTCCATGTTCCGGCGATAATTCCGACTAACATCGCATAGCTGAACGCCTGTAGCACAGGTCCGCCCCATACGCACAGCGCTATAACCGGGAACAGGGTTGTAAGAGTCGTATTAATCGTTCTGGCTAACGTCTGATTGACTGACTTATTAACTAATTCAACTATGCCCTCATGATTTAAATCGCGCCAGTTCTCACGTATACGGTCTAAGATTATAATAGTATTATTCAGCGAGTAGCCGACTATAGTCAATATTGCCGCGATAAACGAGCTTGAAATTTCCATTTGGGTAATGCTAAAAAATCCCAGCGCGATTATAACGTCATGAACTAACGGCACGACGCTTACGACTGCAAATCTAAACTGGAAGCGCAGCGTGATATAAATTAATATCGCGATTAAAGCAATAGTAACGCCGATAAAAGCCTGCTGCCTTAACTCGCCGCCGATAACAGGCCCGACCTTCTCAAAGCCTGTGATAGTCATAGAACTAAAATTTTTATTTAAGACATCTACGACCTGCTGACGGCTCTCGTCAGTGTCCTCATTCGTCCTGATAATAATGCCTTTCTCACCGAAGTTCTGGATCATCGCGCCCTTCGCCACAACTGCCGACACAACCTCGCGCACTTTCGCAATGTCCGGCAGCTCGCCTGCGAACTCAGCCTGAATGACATTGCCGCCCGTGAAGTCAATGCCCAAGTTAAGGCCGCGCGTGAGTAAAAATCCTAAGCTCACAAGCACTAAAATCGCGCTGAGCAATAACGCCGGCCTTCTCAAGCTCATAAATTTAAAATTAAATTTTTTATTTTTCATGATTAATAAAGGCCTCCGTTACTTTTTGTTTTTGCGGCCGATAAACAGCTGCAGTATAGCGCGGGTCACGACTATATTTGCGAACACGCTCGCAACAAGTCCGATCGACAGCGTCACTCCAAAGCCCCTTACAGACCCTGAGCCGAAATAGAATAACACTAACGCCGCTATCAAAGTCGTAATATTAGAGTCTAAAATCGTCACTAACGCTTTCTTAAATCCGGCGTCGAGAGCTGCGCCCGGGGTCTTGCCGGCTGCCCGCTCTTCTTTAATGCGCTCATAAATTAATACATTGCCGTCAACGGCCATTCCAAGCGTTAAAATAATTCCAGCTATACCAGGCAGCGTGAGCGTAGCTTTAAATGCAATCAAGCCTGCAAAGATTAAAATTATAGTTACAATAAGCGCTAAGTCAGCTGCAAGGCCTCTGAACTGGTAATAAATCAGCATGAAAATTAAGACCATGGCAGCGCCGAATAATCCGGCCTCCATTCCCTGCCGCACTGAGTCAGCGCCTAAGCTCGGGCCTACCGTGCGCTCTTCGGCTATCTCGACTGCTACGGGCAATGCGCCGGCTCTAAGCATTATAGCTAAACGCGTGGCCTGCTCAGTGCTGAACCTGCCGGTGATCTGCGCACGGCCGCCGGGTATCCTATCCTGCACTACCGGCGCTGAAATTACAACATTATCAAGCACTATAGCAATTTGCTTGCCGATTAAACGACCAGTTGCATCTTCAAATAATCTTGCGCCCTCAGAATTAAAATTCAGCGATACGCCCATGCGGCCTAACTGATCCGGCTGTATAGCAGCAGTCTCAAGCTCGCGGCCTGATAATAACACCGGCCCTAATAAATAATATCTGCCGGCCTCATCGCTCTCGCCGGTCTTATCATCCTCGCCTGGGGCAACGATAGCGCCTTCAATGCTCTTCGCCCGCTCTTCAAAGCCCGAGCCGGAATTTCCCCGCTCTTCGATTACTTTATTCCAACGCTCCTGCGCTGCTGCAAACTGCGTATCCGAGTCATAATTCTCACGTCTCGGCGCAGGCGGCGCTGCCGGTGTCTCATCTAACACTTCTCTAAAATCAAGCTGGGCAGTCTTGCCTATAAGCTCACGTGCAGCCGCCGTGTCCTGAATGCCGGGCAAGTCTATAATAATTCTGTCAGTGCCGCTCTTCTGGATAATCGGCTCGGCCACGCCGTACTGGTCAACTCTGTTGCGCAATACGGCCAATAATCTATCTACACTGTCCTCGTCAACCGGATTTTCAGCCGTGCCCACAGCCTGAAGCACTATGTGCGAGCCGCCCATCAAGTCAAGCCCTAAATTAACGCGGCCTTTAACCGGCCAAGCATACGCCAGCGCTGCAGCTACTACAATTAATACAAGCCACAGGCGCAGTCTATCTCTGCGGTTCATAATATTTATTTTGCCTCCTGCTCTTTATCAGCTTTATTATCAGCCTGAGCATTAGCATTATTATTAACCTGCCGTTTGCTTTGCACTGCCGACTTCAAAATCCTTACGCGCACGTTTTCAGCTAATTCAATCTGGAACGTATCATCTCTGACCTCACGCACTGTACCCAAAAATCCGCCTATAGTAACTATCTGGTCGCCGCGGTTAATCTCCGAAAGCATCTTGTCATGCTCTTTCTGCCTCTTACGCTGCGGCCTGATAATCATAAAATAAAATATTAAAAATATCGCTATTAACGGCAAGAACGGGCTTGCTAAAAATCCGCCCGCTGCCGCGCCGTCAGCTGCTGCGCCGGCCTCACCGCCTGCTCCTGATCCCGACGGCGCTGCTCCGCCGCCAAAGCCGCACGGCGATACCGCCTGCACTCCTGCATTACTCTCTGCCATCTAAACTATTTCCCCTTTCTTAATTCTTAATTATTTAAATTTTAATCTTAACGCTGCTTATACGCTACGGCCTCGATCTCGACAAGCGCACCTTTCGGCAGCTCTTTTACTGCAACGCACGACCGCGCCGGACAGTCCTTCTCAAAGTATTTAGCATATACAGTATTAAAGCTCGCAAAATGTGCCATGTCAGTTATAAACACCGTAGTTTTAATCACGTCCTGCAGCGAATATCCGGCAGCTTCAAGAACGGCCTTTAAATTTCTGAGCGACTGCCCTGCCTGATCTGCTACGCTCCCTCTATTATCAAGAAACATTGTATTAGTCTCTGGGTCAATGGGAATTTGTCCCGAAACATAAAGAAAATCTCCGGCTTGGATGGCCTGACTGTAAGGCCCAATCGCGGCCGGAGCGTTTTTCGTCTCGATAACTTTCTTCATCTTTAATAATTACCTTTAATTAATATAAATATAAAACATAAAATTTAAGGCCAACAGGCAATTTTAAAATTTTTAAAACCGCCCGTTGGCTGAATATTTACTTATTAATCAATTACTTCCTGCCGGAAAAACGGCTAAGCCCTGCATACTTCGCGTTATTCCCGAACTCCTCTTCGATCCTGATAAGCTGGTTATACTTCGCAATTCTGTCTGTTCTGGCGATGCTGCCGGTCTTGATCTGGCCGGCTCTCGACGCCGCTGCTAAATCGCTTATGAACGTGTCAGCAGTCTCGCCCGACCTGTGCGATATAATCGCGCCGTATCCTGCTTCAGCTGCCATGTGTATAACTTCAAACGTCTCAGTCAAAGTTCCGATCTGGTTTAACTTAACTAATACAGCATTGGCAATGCCCTTTTCAATGCCGCGGGCTAAAATAGACGGATTCGTGACAAATAAATCATCGCCCACGAGCTGGCACTTGCCGCCGATAGCATTAGTAAGATTTGCCCAGCCTTCCCAGTCGTCCTCGGCCATGCCGTCCTCGATCGATATAACGGGATAATCTTTCACTAAGCCCTCATAGTAATTAATTAACTCGTCAGCGTTAAATACCTTGCCCTCACCCGTGAAATTATATTTACCGTCTTTATAAAACTCTGACGACGCAACGTCTAAGGCAAAGCTAATGTCCTTCTCAGGCGTATAACCGGCCTTCTCAACCGCTTCCATAAGCAAATCAAGAGCCTCTTTATTGCTCTTCAAGTTCGGAGCAAAGCCGCCCTCATCGCCGACGCCGGTCGAATAGCCGCGTGAGTTCACGCACTTCTTCAACGCATGATAAGTCTCTGCGCCCATTCTTAACGCTTCACTAAAGCTCTCAGCATTATGCGGCACAATCATAAATTCCTGAATATCTACATTATTATCAGCATGAGCACCGCCGTTAATAACGTTCATCATCGGCGTGGGCATAAGGCCGCCGTTCAAGCCGCCGAGCCATAAGAACAACGGCAAATCATGGCTCATTGCCGCGGCTCTTGCGTTAGCAAGCGATACGCCTAAAATTGCATTTGCGCCTAAATTCGACTTGCCGTCAGTGCCGTCAAGCTCGATCATCATGTGATCAAGATCGGCCTGCTGGTCTGCATCCATGCCCACTATCTCCGGCAAAATCTTCTCGTTTACATTCTCGACCGCCTTAGAAACGCCCTTGCCTAAATAGCGATCTTTGTCGCCGTCGCGAAGCTCTAATGCCTCGTGCGAACCCGTCGAAGCACCTGACGGCACTGCCGCCCGTCCCATCGAACCGTCATCTAAAAATACATCAACTTCTACAGTCGGATTGCCGCGCGAGTCTAAAATCTCCCGCGCCCATGCTCCTGAAATTAAAGCCATAATAAATTAACCCCTTTCAAAATTTTTATTTAAAATTAATTTTAATTCAACAAACTTTAAGCATTATAAAACAAAATACAGCAAGCGCAAAATTTTTTAAATTATTTAATCTTGCATTAATCTTGCCATGGGTTTTCATCCGGTTTGACCGGCCTTTCAGATATTTGCTCCCATGACGGACTTTCAGCCCTTGGCCGCTTTAAAATTGCCTCGTCAGCGCAAAGCACTTTAACTTTTAATACCCTGCTCATATAAGCGATTTCTATAATATCATTCTGTTTTATATCAGCAGCGGGTTTAACCGGCCGACCGGCAACTCTCACCGCCCCGAGCTCTATCATCTCCTGAGCTGCACTGCGTCTCTTCACAAGCCGCGCAAGTTTTAAATATTTATCAAGACGCATTTAAAATTTAAGCTATAGCCGCCGAGACTATCTCTTTCGCCTCGTCCTGAATCTGCTTCAAATGCTCATCGCCCTTAAAGCTCTCGGCGTAAATTTTATATAAATTCTCAGTGCCTGACGGCCGTGCTGCGAACCAGCCGTTCTCAGTCACGACTTTTAATCCGCCGATAGCTGCATTATTGCCCGGCGCATTAGTTAATTTAGCCGTGATAGCTTCACCGGCAAGACTTCCGGCCTTCACCATCTCGGGCGAAAGTTTAGACAACGCGGCCTTTTGCTCAGGGCTCGCCGGTGCATCTATACGCGCATAGTGAGACGTGCCGTACTTTGCTTTAATCTCTTCGTAATGCTCGGCTGGGCTCTTGCCAGTGACGGCCATTATCTCGACCGCTAATAAATCCATAATAATGCCGTCTTTATCAGTCGTCCAGACAGAGCCGTCTTTGCACAGGAACGAAGCGCCCGCGCTCTCCTCGCCGCCGAAGCCCATCGACCCGTCAAGCAAGCCATCAACGAACCATTTAAATCCAACCGGCACTTCACATAACTTACGATTAATGCCCTTAACAACTCTGTCAATAATCGAGCTTGAAACTACAGTCTTGCCGACGGCTGCGTCAGCTTTCCAACCTTTGCGGCTCGTGAACAAATGCTGAATTGCAACGGCTAAATACGCATTCGGGTTCATTAAGCCCTTCGGCGTCACTATACCGTGCCGGTCATAGTCCGTGTCATTTCCAAACGCTATATCATAATCATCTTTTATATTTAATAAATTTGCCATTGCGTACGGCGACGAGCAGTCCATGCGGATTTTGCCGTCATGATCAGGCGGCATGAACGAGAACGTCGGGTCTAAATTCGGATTAACTACTTCAAGTTTGTCAAGGCCATATACCTCTGCAATAGGACCCCAGTAATATATACCCGAGCCGCTCATGGGGTCAGCGCCGATATGCAGACCGGACTTAGCAATAGCTTCCATGTCAACGACTAAGCTTAAAGCCTTAACATAAGGCATTACAAAGTCCTCAAAGCGCGTGCTGTCAAGCTTAATTGCCTTCGCAAAGTCAATGCGCTTGATGCTTTTAACACCAGATTTAATTAACTCATTCGCGCGATTTTGAATTTTAGACGTAATATCAGGCGATGCAGGGCCGCCAGTCGGCGGGTCGTATTTAATTCCGCCGTCAGTCGGCGGGTTGTGCGAAGGCGTTATAACCATGCCGTCGGCAAGCTGCGCCTTGTCCTTAATATTTTTATTATATTCAAGAATTGCGCGGGATATAACAGGCGTAGGCGTCGGCGCAAAATTCTGCGATAAAATCATATTCACGCCATTTGCTGCTAAGACTTCAATGCAGGTTCTAAGCGCCGGTTCACTTAATGCGTGAGTGTCAGCGCCGATATACAACGGCCCTGCTATGCCCTCAGCCTTTCTATACTCAGCCACGGCCTGCGCTATCGCTAAAATATGCGCCTCGTTAAAGCTTCTCAAGCTCGACGAACCTCTATGACCTGACGTTCCAAAAGCTACTTTATGCGCCCGCTCGTCAGGATCAGGCTCAAGCGTGTAATAATCGCTTATCAAAGCCGGAATGTTCACTATCTTACGCGCCTTTGCGTACAAGTCAGACATGATAAATACAGCCCCCTTAAATATTTATTAAATTTAAATTTTAATTTTTAAATTAAATTATGGCTATGACCCCAGAAAGTCACACCGCGCTTGCTGCTGTCATAAAAATCTATTATGTGCTGAATTTCCGGGATAAACTCTCCGCGCCGCTCCCGCATTTTATTTAAATTATGCGTGAATAAATCTTCTTTACTATAAAGCTCTTTATAGAAATTTAATATTGCCCGGCGTTTCTCAGCGTCAAAGCCGCCGCGCTTAAGTCCGACTGAATTTAATCCCGTAAGTCTCAACGGTTCGCCGCTGGCCAGCGTGTAATGCGGCACGTCTTTTACTACTCGATACAAGCCGCCTATCATGCAATATTCGCCTATCCTCACAAACTGATGCACGCCGGCCATGCCGCCAAAGACCGTATGATCTCCAACCTGCACAAAGCCCGACAGACCGACTTTATTTGCAATCGTGACGTAATTTCCGACATGAACGTTATGAGCCAAGTGCACGCAGTCCATGATAAAGCAGTCATTGCCGACTAACGTCTCATTGCCCTCGCCAGTCGCGTGATTTATCGTGACGTTCTCACGGATTATATTATTATTGCCGATCTTAACCCACGTAGGCTCACCCTTATAGCCGTGATCCTGCGGGTCGCCGCCTATAGCCGTATATTCAGCTATGCTGCAATTACTGCCTATAACAACTCTATCATGAATGCTGACGAACGCCTTTAAGCTCGTGCCGTCGCCTATCTCAACGTCACCGGCCACGAGGCAAAACGGCCCGATATTAACATTCTCGCCCAGTTTCGCCCTTTTATCTACAATAGCAGTCTTATCAATAACAACGCTCAACGCTCACTCTCCCCTTCTTAATTTAATTAATTAATTTTCTTTATTTAAAGTATCCCCAACTATGAACAAAAATTCTCCTTCGGCCACAAGCTCGTCATCAACATAGCCCGATACTTTCGCCTTGCCGCTGAAGCCTCTAAGCTTTAATAATTCAGCCCGCGTGACTAACCTGTCACCAGGCCTAACAGGCTTTCTAAATCTCGTCTTGTCAATTCCGGCTAAAAATGCTATTTTCCCAGTATTCTCTTTGCCTAATCTCGCTGCAACCATGACCGACGCAACTTGTCCCATCGACTCCAAAATCAATACGCCGGGCATTATGGGATCGCCCGGGAAATGTCCCTGAAAGAACGGCTCGTTTATGCTCACGTTCTTATAGCCCACAGCATGATTATCATCATACTCAGTTATCCTATCGACCATTAAGAACGGGTAACGATGGCTCAAAATCTGCATTATATCTTTAATATCAAGCGTGCTTTTAACTTCCTGCTCTTCCAAAATATCTCTCACCCTTTTATTAATATTTATTTAATATTTATTAAACGCCTTAATTTATCGACAAGCTTCAAGTGCAGCTCATGGCCTGCCTTACATGCAATTACATGCGCACTCAAAGGCCGTCCCAATGCAGCCAGATCGCCTATCAAGTCAAGCGCCTTGTGCCTCACAAATTCATCAGGCCAGCGCAAGCCGCCCATCGCTTCATAGTCTTTACTATCTTTATTGCCGACTAATATCGCATTCTCAAGCGAACCGCCTAACGCCATTCCATGCGCTCTTAAATATTCAATCTCGCTGCGCATGGCAAACGTCCGCGCCCGCGCAAGATTTTTATAAAAATAATTAAAATCTAAATTAAAATCTAATAATTGCGAGCCTATCACCGGCGTGTCATAATTTACACTATACGTAACATGCAAATTATTATCATTAACATTACTAAATGCCGCTATAAATCTCTCACTATTATTCGCATCGCACACATACACCGGCGCAAATAACTTTAAATTAAAATCATCTGCATCATTAACAACTTCAGAATTTTCTAAAATTTTATTGCTCACAAGCTCTGCGCAGCCGTCAAGCGCTGGGAACTCGCCGCCCTCTAATATTACAAGCTCCGCGCTCCATACGCCCATGCCAGTTAAGCCTGCTAATACATGCTCACAAGTTCTAATAATAAATTTATCGCAAATATAATCACTGCCGCGCCCGCTGCCCCGCAAACTTAATTTTTCTATATTAATTTCAAAATCTTTAAATTTAAAAATTATTCCGCCTTTATCATTCGGCGAAATCTTTAATACGCAATTAAGCCCAGTGTGCAGGCCAGCGCCCTCTAATACAAATTCTCTAATTAACTTTCGCATAATAATTTATTTAAATTTCTTCTCAAGTTCTTTAACGCGTTTAAATAACTCCGGCAGGCGCATAAATAAAACTAAGCTGCGTTTAGCATCATTATGAGGCTGCAACGGATAGCCAGACATGACAGCGCCGGGCTTAACGTCATTAGTCACGCCGCTTCTTGCAGCTAACACAGCGCCTGAGCCAATCTTCACATGATCCGTAATTCCGGCCTGCACTGACACTATGACATTATCGCCAAGCTCAGAGCTTCCGGCTATGCCCGTCATCGAGCATATTATGCAATTTTTGCCTATCTTCACATTATGCCCAATCTGAACTTGATTATCTATCTTAGTGTTATCATTAATAAACGTATCGTTTAACGTCCCTCTGTCAATAGTCGTGCAGGCACCGACTTCGACATTGTCACATATCGTCACGCCGCCGACCTGCGGAATTTTCACCGGCCCGTTTCCGTCAGCTGCAGGCACAAAGCCGAATCCGTCGCAGCCTATCACGCAGCCTGAATGCAATAAACAATCTTTGCCGACCTTAACGCCGCTCATCAATACCGCCCGAGGCTCTATCACGCTCCGCTCGCCTATCACGCAGTCAGCGCCGATATAAGCACCGGCCATAATTTTTGCGCCGGCCTTTATCACTGCACCGGCCTCTATCACAGCAAACGCCGCAACATAAGCGCTCTCATCTATCATTGCGTCAAGAGCAACACAAGCTCTATCATCAACGCCGCTTAAATTTAAATTTTTATTATCATTAAATATTGCAAATAATTTAGGCATAACTTCGCGCGGCTTATCACATATCAAGCCGTCGCAGCCGCAAGCTTTTAATAAATTCTCAGGCGCGATAACAGCAAAATTTTTATTATTATTTTTATTTTCAGTAAAATAATGCGCAGCACGCTCGTCCCATACGGCACACAGCGCGTTGTCATCCGCTTGCTCCGGCGAGACAACTTTATTTATTAAGCGCGTGCCGTCGCCGAAAATTTTTAAATCTAATTTTGCTCCAAGCTCGGCCAAGCTAATTTCAAAATTTTTATCAGCCATAAAATATTTTCAATTCCTTTTAAATTTTAATTAATTTTAATTTAAATATTATATTATAAATTTACAGCGACCATTGCCCTCTTAGCCCTAATTTATCGCCTTTAATTCCGTCATAATAAATTTCGATTGCGACATGATCGTCAAGTCTGTAGCCAATCGCACCTTCATGACTTGAACTCTCATTCAAGTTCACGCGCCACCACGCGTAAAATCTCTTCGGCTTATAGCTGCCCCAGTAAATTCTTGCGAACAGCAAATCATGAGGCCACTGACCTTCAACGCCTGCCCAGAAGTCATTAAATAATTCATAGCGTGCGCCTAAACGTCCCGTAAAATCCCAGTCGCTTAACTCTACAAGCGCCTCTGCGTATAGCTCTAAATTAAATTTAAATTTAAAATCAAATAAATGCGCCATGTTCCAGCCAAAGAACACGCCTGCTTCCGGATACTTATCTTTAATTCCGGCATAGGCCGCTACCCAGACCTGAAATAAAAATCTGTCGCTGTCAACTTTTGCCTCTAACGCTGCCTCAGCCGCAGGTTTAAATTTCACATTCGCACTCGCTCGCATATT
>JAFUXM010000163.1 GCA_017470785.1 Synergistaceae bacterium | reverse complement strand
TTAATGCGTTTAGTCGAGATACGCACATCTCCGCCGACTGCCGCGCACTTAATATTATTATTAACAAGCCGCGTTCCATAAGCCTGACCTATTGCATATACTGCTTCGCTGCTTAAATCATTATCAGCCTCGCCGCGTATGTCATATTCTCTAAATATATTCGCCTTCACCTGCATAAATATTCACCCCGATTAAATTAATTTAAATAAATTTAAATAATTCCGGCAAAGTCTCCTCAAAGTTCACACCGTACCACGGCTTGTCAGGGCTTTCAAGCGTGACCTCTATAGTCTTAGCCGTATAATCAGCTGCAATACGCGCCGCATCCTGCCAGCTGTGACCTCTTAATATCTCGCCGACGCATACGCTCGAGAATAAATCGCCCGTCCCGTGATAGACCGCATTAATTCTATTATTCTGATATAAATAATACTCGCCGGTGTTATTATCATAGCCCATAATACCAGTCTTGCCGTCCTCAAGCGACACGCCGGTCAAAATATTTATCTTAGCGCCTAATTTATTCAGCTCATCTAACAACATTTTTATATAACTCACGTCATATTTTTCTTTATACTCAACGCCGGTCATAAAACATGCTTCCGTGATATTCGGCACGATAATATCAGCCTCGGCGCAAAATTCAGCATTAGCCTTAGCATAATTCATGTCAAACGCCGGATATAACTTGCCGTTGTCGGCCATGACCGGATCAATAAATATTAAATTATTATCGCGCTTAAAATCTCTAAATATCTTTTTAACCTGCTCTATCTGAGCTATGCTGCCGATATAGCCCGTGTATATCGCATCAAATTCTACGTTCTCGCTCTTCCAGTGATTTATAATAGGCTCTATCTGGTCAGACAGATCTTTAAACGTGAAATTTTTAAACATCGTATGGGTCGAGAGCAAAGCAGTCGGCAGCATCACCGTCTCAGCTCCAAGCACCGACAATACAGGCAGCGCTATAGTCTGCGAACATTTGCCCAAGCACGAAATATCCTGAATGCTCAAAATCCTTTTAATTTTGCGCAATTAAATCACCCCGCAATTTATTAATTTAACTCTTACTATATTTATATCTTGCCAACCGGCAATAAATTTATCATTAATTAAGCTCTTAACAAAGCCGCCTATACCATTTTGAGCCGGCGCATTTAATAACAATTCAAGCCATTCATTATTAACATCATCAAGCTTTATATTTAAATTTAAAACTTCAGCTTTAAAATATAACTTTAAATAATCAGCTAAATCATCAAGCTCAAAATTTCCGCGCAGCCAGTATAACGCATTTTTACACGCCTTGCCTAAAGCCGGCGCGTCAGGCTCTATAATTTTATAATCTAAAATTCTAAAGCCTTCCGGCATGGCCGCGTTCCAGCTATCAATATCTATAGCTTGCCCATCCTGCAAATAAATATCTACCGGCTCGTCAAGCGCTACTACTCCTGCAGGCAGCTCCGGCCCGAAACTCATCTTTGGCCGCGGCGAAAATCCCTGCGTCATCTCGAAATTTAAATTAATTCTAAACGCTGATCTAATAAATACCTGCGCCAGCGATACATGCGGCACAAAGCAAGCGCCGCCGCGCTTCTCATAAACTAATCTAACTCGCATAGTCCCGCCTCTTTCAGGCCGCAAGCGCCGCAGCCGCTTTTACAATCACGCGTAAGCTCGCCTTTATACGCTTTATGCCTCTCACGCAATAAAAAATTTTTATTAATGCCTGCATCAATAAAATCCCACGGCAATATCTCACTTTCACCGCGCTCACGCGTGAACTCCAAAGGCTCAAGGCCGCAATATTCAAATGCATCAAGCCAACGCGTTAAATCAAAAGTCTCAGTCCAGCTGTCAAATCTTGCGCCAGTCCGCCACGCCCGCTCGATAACATCCGCCGTGCGCTCGTCGCCGCGCGACAGCACGCCCTCTAAGAACGTCACTTCCGGCTCATGATAATTTAAGCTTATCGCTTTATCTTTAATTTGCGACTTCAAATAACGGCCTTTGTCTTTCAATTCCTGAATAGAATTCTGCCGCTCCCACTGAAACGGCGTATGAGCTTTAGGCACAAATCCTGCAACCGACACTGCGACGCTAAGCCGCTTGCGTCCCATGCTGCGGCCAAGCTTAAGCGCATATTTAGCAAGCTCGATAATCCCGTTTAAGTCCTCTTCAGTCTCAGTCGGCAAGCCCATCATGAAATATAATTTAACTCGATCCCAGCCCCGCGAATATATCTCGTTTAAACAAGCATTTATAGCATTTAAATCTACGCCCTTATTAATCACATCTCTTAAACGCTGCGTGCCGGCCTCCGG
This sequence comes from Synergistaceae bacterium, assembly GCA_017470785.1. Taxonomy (GTDB): domain Bacteria; phylum Synergistota; class Synergistia; order Synergistales; family Aminobacteriaceae; genus JAFUXM01. The sequence continues at coordinate 1,410 of JAFUXM010000163.1, read as the reverse complement.
CGCAAAAGTCACGCCGCCGCGCTTCACTTTCTGCAGCCTATCAGCTAATCCGACCGAGAAGCCGTCCATCCTCAAGCTCGGCAGGCTTAACCGCGCCTTCTTCTTATTTAAATACTCTATTAATTCATCAATCAAGCCTTCTATATGCGAATAGTCGCACGATGCAAGCGATAATAATCCGACTTCGTCCCAGCCGGTGCTTTCTAAAATTTTTAAAATTATATTTTTCGCGTTAGCTAAACTTCGCTCACGCACAGGCCGCGTCACCATTCCGGCCTGACAAAATCTACAGCCCCGCGAGCAGCCCCGAAATAATTCAAGAGCCGCCCGATCATGCACTATGCTAACTGACGGCACAATTAAACTTTCCGGCGCGTAAGCCTCGTTAAAATCTTTCACTATCTGCCGCGTGACAATTTTATTTTTATCATGCACTGACGGCACATAGACGCCCGGGACTTTAGCGCATTCATTCAACAAATCATAGCGCGTGAAATCCTTTCTATGCTCAAGAATTTTAAATAACTCAGGCAATATAGCCTCGCCCTCGCCGACGCAAAATAAATCAATAAACGGCGATAATACCGCAGGCACTAACGCCCCGGGGCCGCCCGCTGCAATAATCGCATCGTTATCACTGCGCTCGCAAGACCTTAATTTTATTTTCGCAAGATTTAAAATAGTTAATATATTCGTGTAGCTCGTCTCATGCTGAAGCGTGAAGCCTATCACGTCAAACTCGTTTAACGGCCTCTTTTGCTCTATCGACATTAACGGCAAATTTTTATTTATTAATAAATTTTCCATGTCGATCCACGGCGCGTAGGCTCTGTCAGCAAGCCAATTATTTGCACGCGCAAGGGCAGTTAAAATCTGAAAGCCGTAATAGCTCATGCCGATTTCATATACATCAGGGAAAGCAAAGCAAATTTTAGAATTATTATAATCATCCCAGTTCGGGACTTGATAGCTGCGCCACTCGCTGCCGCTGTAGCGCGACGGGCGCGAGACCTGTGACAGCAAAGGCCAATCCGGCCTCTCAAACTCGCGGAAAAGCATTATTAATTTATATTTCCTTTTTACTTATTAAAATTAATTTTAATTTAATTAAATTAAAAAATAAAAATCCCGCGAATACCGTGTCTGGAAAGTTTTGACCCGTTCCCCAAAATTTAGGATCGTCCAGCCTTAGTTCGGTCGTTATCAAAAACTCCAGCCCCGGCAGAAACATTAATCCAACAACGGAAGCGAGTGTTGGCTCAAAACGAAATCTCGATCACGCATACCGCAGGTTAAATTTATTATACCAAATTTTTTTTAATTTTTAAAAAATTTTTAAACAAAAATATCGCTCTCGAAATTTTAAAATTAAAATTTCAAGAGCGAGTTTAATTTTTAAATTATTAAATT
>JAFUXM010000162.1 GCA_017470785.1 Synergistaceae bacterium | reverse complement strand
TTTCATTCTTTAACATAAAGACGCTCATGATAGACATTATGAAAAATCTTGTCGGCGGGGTAGAAGAGTGCATAATAAAATTATTTGACGAGCTGTCGCGCAAATATGCGTGGGATGAAGAAGCGCCGTACAACATTCATTATTACGACGGCTGGGCGACGAATAAGAGCTGGTACATCAACAAAAAAGTTATCCTGCCTATAAACGCGTGGAATCACTTCAGGGACAGTGACGAGCTGCATTTAGCTTTAAACGTGAAAGAAAAAATAGCGGATATTGAAAAAGCCTTAGCGTTTTTGAACGGCGAGAAATTAGAGAGCGGCGACTTATTGGAGCGGCTGCGCGAGGCTGAGATAAACGGCATAACAAAAAACATTCAGCTTAAATATTTTAACGTAACGTTCTACAAGAAAGGCACTTGCCATATCACGTTCACGAACGAGAAGTTATTAAAGAAATTAAATATATTCGGAAGTCAGCGCAAGAACTGGCTGCCGAAGGGATATGGCCGTAAGCGCTATAAAGATTTCACGCCTGAAGAGCAGCACGTAATAGACAGCTTCGAGGGTGAAAAGAATTACGAGCAGACTGTTCAAGACGCGCATTATTATTTATTTGACGCGCGGCAGTCACTTCTGATGCTGCATGAGTAATGTGGCAGCATATTTTGAAAGAACAAAAAAAATCAAGATTATTTAGAGAAAAAATCGTCAAATAACACGTCAGTGCTTGACTTTTGAATATACATCAGCGATAATACTAAAAATAGAAGGGGGCTGAGCCATGCTCACAAAGATTTCATTTGAGAATTTTCGGTCGTTTGAGCAACCGACCGAGCTTACTATGGTCTCATCTACCAAGATTAGAAGCAACGCTGACCATCGCACTCAGATTAAGAGTACTCAACTGTTGCGTTATGCAGTTGTTTATGGCGCAAATGCTTCTGGTAAAACAAATCTCGTAGAGTTTTTTCGCTTCTTCAGGGCAGCACTTGAGATAGGCCTTCCTTCTTGGTCTGCACGTCTCTTCTGCAAAAATCATGCTGAAAATGAGCGAAGAGACAGTTTGTTTGAAGTACAATTTTCAGTTGGCGAGACATTTTACGCCTATGGCTTCAGTGCAGTCCTCTCAGAGCGTAGGATAACAGGTGAATGGCTTTATGAGCTTTATCAAACAGGTTCATCCTGCTGCATTTTTCAGCGTGATGTTGCCGCAGAACCGCAGATTACCACGGAATTGGCACTGTCAACCGCCGAAGAGGAGCGTTTTAGAACCTATGCCAGCGATTTCTCAGACAACTATTCTTCTCTCTTTCTGAGCGAAATGAATCGAAACAAGAAAATCGCCGAAGAGTCTAAACTGAGAGTATTCAGAGATGTGTTTGTTTGGCTGCGAAGGCATCTGTACATATATACACCAAGTGCGCCAATTACTGATTTTCGGTATTATTATAACGCAGATTCATTGGCGTTAATTAATCGTCTAATTCAAACTTTCGATACAGGCATTAGCAGTATTAATATCAAGGAGATCAGCCTTACGGAACTGACAAAAATGCTGCCCGAGCCAATATATAACGATGTTATGAACGACCTGCGCCAGCGCGTGGAAAAATCAGAAATGTCTCATATTAGAGTCTCTATGCGCTCAGATACAAGTTTCTTCAACTTGGAGATAGAAGGAAGTAAAGAGCCAAAGATTACAACAATTCGAATGAAACACGGCGAGTCATTCTTTGATTTTGGCTTTGAGGATGAGTCTGACGGTACGCGCCGTCTGTTCGATTTGATGGATATGCTGTTGACAGATGCTGAAGATGTCGTATTTATAGTCGATGAACTGGAGCGCAGCTTACACCCTAAACTCACACAGAGATTTTTGGAATTGTTCAATGAGCTGCGCAAAGATAAAAGAACTCAGCTGATATTTACCACGCATGAATCGTCTATCATGAATCAGAAGTTATTCCGCCGCGATGAAATCTGGTTCGTAGAACGTGCAGCTGATAACAACAGCTCTCTTTACTCTCTTGACCGGTTTAAGGAACGCTATGACAAATCGCTCAGCAAGGCATATCTGGAAGGCCGTTATGGCGCAATACCCGTCTTTTCCAGATTTAAGTTTCATTCGGAGTGAATATGCCGCCGATTAGAACATACACAGACTGGAATAAACGTCCGTCCGACCGCGAGGATAAGATTGAGCCGTTTCGGAAATATGTATTCATTTGTGAAGGTGCTAACACGGAAGTTTGGTATTTTTAAAAGTTGATTGACATACGTAAACGTCTCGGCATTCATCCGCTAATCGATATTTGTCTCTGGGAAAAAACGGAAGAAGACAAGGATATTTCATACCCCAGAAATCTCATCGAGTTTGCAGAGGAACGGAAGGCTGATGCTGAATTGGCGTTTGACAGGAAACACGACAAGATGATTATTGTTTTTGATGCCGATATTTTCAGCGCAAAAGTTAAAGGCTATGAAGATGTTGTTTCACTTGGAGAGCAATACGGAGATATTCTGGGCATAACAAATCCTAACTTTGAGCTATATCTTCTACTTCACTTTCCGAAATCCTATGAGGAAGATATATTGCCGAATGCCGAGCGTTTGATTAGAAATGAGAAAGTCGGCAATATGCGATTATCTTACTCGCTCTTGCAGAAACGTACGGGCGTTAACTCAAAGACTAATAAATCAATCGGCGATTTAGCTGAAAAGGTAGAGACAGCTATTGAGCAGGAAAAATATCTGAATCAAGACGTTCATAGATGTTTAGGGCAGTTGACCAGCTGTATAGGAAGAATTATCGAGCTGATACGCTCAGATAAGGCTCAATAATTGAGTATATCAGTCATAAAATAATCCGCAGTTCAAGAGGTAGATTATTATTTATTTGACGTGTGACAGTCCGTACCGATGCTGCATGAGTAAACAATGTCTAATTAAAGAATGGTGCGGCATGTTAGCTGCTTAATTATACTATAAAAGCAAATGACCTGCTCAAAAAGTGCTATTTTTGACAAGATAAAATTTTTGAGTAAAGCAAAATGCGTTTTACTTTACTCAAAATATTTTGTTGTTAAACTGCCTTACACAAAATGAATTTAGTTTTCTGCTGCCTGCTCCACATAATATTTAAAAATATACTCATCATCAAGCTTAGCATTAGAAGTCTCAAACGGCTTAAGGCTGCCGCGTGCTATTTTCCATGGCCATTCACGATGACAAATACATTCAAGCTCATCGCCTGAAAGCTCGCCGTATGCTTCCCAGACTTGCTCTAAAACATCTAAAACATCATCAGGGAAAATACTCGCGTCAAAATCAGTCTTGGCCGGTATCTTATCCCAGCCGTATTTTTTATACTCATTATAAAATTCAGGAAACACCGCGCCATGAACCCAAGCTTCAGGGTGTTCTTTTACAAGTCTAAAACTAATATCGCCGATATTGTCATTTAGCAGTGCAAGTGTCCACGCATAAGCATAATAAATCAAGCCCTGAAGTTTTTTGCGCGTCATAGTTGACTTTGATAAAAAATAATTCGCTATATTTTCAAGTTTAAATATGTTAATTCACTTCCTTCTCACTGCTGCTAATCATATCGCTGATAATTATTAAGAGTTAATAATAGCAATACGATCTATTATAATTATACCTCAACTCCTCGCCAGTTCGTCAAGATAATCAGCCCAAGCCTGCATCATCTTGCGCCGCTCACTTAAATACTCAGCATGATTATACGCAGCTCTGACGCTGTTTTGCTCAACATGAGCCAGCTGCCGCTCTATAACGTCCGGCGGCCAGCCCATCTCATTCAACCGCGTGCTGGCCATCCCGCGAAAGCCGTGCGCCGTCATCTCGTCTTTAGCGTATCCTATGGAGCGCAAAGCGACGCGCACCGTACCGTCAGACATAGGCCGTCCGTCCAACCTTACAGGTCTTGCAGACCGCAATTAAAATGCCATTCAGGCATTTTATCATCCGAGGGCTGTAGATCCTCCATTCGCATTGACGGGAAAATATATTTTTGATGGCCGGTTATTTCTCGCAGCTCTTTTAAAATTTTGATAGCCTGCTTTGCTAAAGGCACGATATGCTCCCGTTTCATTTTCATTTTTTTAGCTGGTATGCGCCATTCAGCATTATCAAAATCAATCTCGCTCCAACCTTACAGCCATATGCCCATGGCTGTAGATCCTCCACTCGGCTTGCCTTATCTCTCCCGGGCGGCAAAAAACAAGAGCTGAGAATTTTAATGCGCATCTAACGATAAAGCGCGGATAGTTATTAATATTTTTCATTAATACAGCTATCTCAGAGGGCTTTGTTATTGCAGCCATGTGCTTTACTCTTCTTGTCTGTAACGCGCCTTTTAATGCGGCTGTTGGGTCGTAGTCAGCTCTGTCTGTTGCTATCGCATATCTAAACACTTGGCCGATAATGCCCTTCACTCTTGTGGCTGTCTCAACTGTTCCCCGCGCTTCAATCTTTCGGCAAAGCTTTAATACCATACCCGATGTAATTTCTTGAATAGGCGTGTCTTTAAATTCAGGCAAAATATATTTATTCAACCTGAGCTTTGTCTTTTCGACATGCTTAGCGTTCTTATCGCCCATACGCTTTTTCAGCCATTCTTGAGCAACCTCACCGAACGTTGTTTTACATTTAACCTCGGCAGGAGCTGCGAAAATATCTCTGCGTGCCTCAACTGCTTTTATCCGCGCCTCTCGTAATGACATCTCGGGATATATGCCGACATGCTTACGCTTTTCCTTGCCGTCCTGAAATGCGCGGACAATAAAATATTTTTGCCCGTTCGGCCTTATCTCAACGACAAGCCCGCGTCCAACCTTACAGCCATATGCCCATGGCTGTAAATCCTCCATCCGAGATGCAATATTTTTTATCTTTAGGCTTGGGCTGCTTTATTATTAACTCGCTTAACATCTAACTTTACACCTCTTAACCGTATGCTCAAAATATTTTTTAACCTTGGCCTACAGTTTAGCATACGGTTTTATGTTTTGCTGCAAGTTTAAAAGAAAAAAGCCCGCTTTGCAGCGAGCTTTTTAATTATATTTAATTAATTTTAATTTCTTAATGGTAGCCCCAACGGGACTCGAACCCGTGTTTTAGCCTTGAGAGGGCTACGACCTAGACCGCTAGTCGATGGGGCCAACTCAAAACTGCTAAATATTATCACAAGTTTTAATTTTGCGCAAGCTATTTTTAAAAATTAAAATTTGCAGCGCAAATTTATAATTTAATTTTATTTATCTCATTGCGAGCTTTGAAATTTTATTGTCCCAGCCACTGCGCTTAATGTGCCAGAACATTAACAGGCTGCATACTATCCAGCCGATGGGATAGCTTAATGCAATCGGATAGATCGAGCTTGTCAGGCGCGAGATTATGAATAAATAAATTTGCCTGAAAACTACGAACGAGCCGATCATTATGAACATCGGAGTTTGAGCGTCGCCGACTCCGCGCAATGCTCCGGCCTGAATTTGATTTGTGACGTTCACCGGGTCAAATATGCTGTTGAGCCGTAAGAACAACACGCCGTAGTATAATACCTGCTCGTCCCTGTTAAATAATGACACAAGCTGCGGCGCAGCAGCGTAGAGCAGCGCGATTATTAAAAATGTAATGCCGATTGATATAGTCATGCTCTCGCGGACGCCTTTTTTAATTCTGTCGGGCTTACGTGCTCCGGCGTTCTGGCCTACGAAAGTTGTAGTTGCCATTGCCATGCTTTGTATCGGCAATATCACAAACGCGTCTATACGGCTGTAAACTCCCCAGCCCGACGTGCTCGCCGCTCCGTAGGCATTGATATAAGCCTGCACGAATACGTTCGAGAAGCCGGTAATAGCTAATTGCAGCCCGGAGGGCAAGCCGTTTAAAATTATGCGCTTTAAAATTTTATTATTTATTCTCATCTCGCGCCACGTCAGGCTGTGCGGCTCGTGACTGCGGAATAATAAATAAAATATAATTAAGCCCGAGATAAACTGAGAGATTATAGTTGCGTAGGCGACACCGGCGACGCCCCAGTGAAAATATATTACGAATATTAAATCTAAAATTATATTTAACACGCTGGATAAGATTAAAAAATATAAAGGCCGTTTGGAGTCGCCGACTGCGCGGAGTATTGCCGAACCCATGTTGTAGAGCATCAGGCCGATTAGTCCTGCTGAAAAAATTTGCAAATATATAACGGCCTCGCGCATGACTGACTCCGGCGTGTTCATCATCTCTAACAGCCACGGCGTTATCGCGTAGCCTATGACAGATAATATTATTGCAATTATGACAGTCGAGAGTACGGCTGTATGAGTTGCCTTACGCAAATTAATTATATCTTTTGCGCCGAAGAACTGTGAGATAACAACGCTTGCTCCCATGGTGAAGCCGATAAATAAGCCTATTAAAGTAAACACGATCGGAATAGTAGATGTCACTGCGCCAAGTGCATCAGCGCCTACAAAATTTCCGACTACGACGCTGTCGACTGTGTTATAAAGCTGCTGGAATATATTGCCTATGAACAGCGGGAATGCGAAGGCAACTATGTGCTTCCATTCTGTGCCTTCTGTCATGTCCCGCACTGTAACTTTGCTCATTTTTAAAATTAAAATTTAAAAATTTATTTATTTAAAATTTTAATGAAGTCTTTAACGTAGGCTGGAAGATCCGGCGGACGGCGGCCTGATACTATATTGCCGTCAACGACTGACTCCTCGTCGAGCCAAACTGCGCCGGCGTTGGTCATGTCGTCCTTAATGCCAGGCGTGCTTGTGACCTTACGGCCTTTTAAAATTCCAGCCGAGATTAACACCCAGCCCGCGTGGCATATCTCGCCGATTGCTTTATTATCTGCGTTCATCTTGCGAACTATTTCTAAAACTTTTGGGAAGCGTCTTAACTTATCAGGCGCCCAGCCGCCCGGGACCAACAGGCCGTCGTAGTCATCAGGATTAATCTCGTCGAATGAATAGTCTGAAGTGCAGGGCACGCCGTATTTGCCGTGATAAGTCACGCCCTTTTTCTCAGCGGCGAAGTCGACTTGATATTTCTCTTCGCGCAGGCGCAGCGCCGGATACCATAATTCTAAATCTTCGAACTCATCGCTCAGCAGCGCAAGAATTTTCTTTGGCATAAAATATTTCCCCTCTCGTTAACCCGTTAAAATTTAATTTATATTATAAAATAAATTCCCCATAAACTTTATAACTCAAAATTTACGGGGAATAATTTATTTAATTAATCGCTCGTATCATCTTCCGGCTTTTCTTCTAATTCTACTTCGTATGTAAGATTCTTGCCGTTTCTTCTTACTTCTATCGTTACGATGTCGCCGACGTATAAATTTTCGATTATTTCTTTTACGTCTTCGACAGTCTTGCTTGGAATATCATTAATAGAAATTATATCGTCACCAACTTGAATGCCTGCCCTCATTGCCGGCGTATCAATGAGCGTACTATTATATGACACATAAACATTCTTGTTGTTGTTATATTTATGCAGCTCTAGTCCAAGCCAAGGCTTTGTTAAGTTATTAGCATTAGCGTTATCAGCATTAGCTATAAGCGACGCCTTTAAATTTTTAACGAACGGGATAATCTCTTCAGGCATTTCAAGCGTAATGGGAACAACTACGCGCGTGTTCTCCGTGCCGTTCGCGCTGTTTATGATAGTCGGATGAACGACCCAAGTGTTAGTATTATTTCCGTTTGAGAGCAGGAGCTTTAAATTTAATTTATTCTCGATAGTCTCAATGACTTCTTTGTCCTCGTCGATAAGCTCGAGCAAAATTCCCTTGATTTTTCTCATTTTGGAGCTGAAAGATTTTAAAGCTTTATTTATATTTTCGGCCTCGTCCGCGTTAAATTTATAAAGTCTGACGCCGAAGCGTTCCGGCCTGTTATACACCGCGAGCGTGTAATTATACTTTTGATATAACGCTTGCCTTCTTGCCAAGAACTACATCTTTCTTTGCGGCCAAGTCTCTGAGTTCCTGCTTATATTTAACAAGCATTGTGTTCTTGCTCTGAGCGGCTATTTGGCCAAGCACCTGAATTAAATCCGGAATAAATTTTTCTTTATATAATTTATCGTTAAAATTTAATTCAACTTTCAGAGTGAACGTGTCCTGTTTGTCTTTAACGGGTTCAGGCACGCCCGGGATGTAGCAGGTTAAAAAGTCTAACGGCTTATATCTTGCGAGCATTGCCTTCAATAATTCCGCGCCGGTCTGCGATTTTTTCTTTGCGGTCTCTTCGGCGGCGTTCTTGGCCTCGAGTTCTTTTGCGGCCTTTGCGTCAAGCTCCTCGCGCTGACGTCTTAAAAGCTCGGCAGGCGAGAACGCAATTTCAGCGCTGTTTGAAGACGCGTGCTGCACTCCGTCCCTGATTAAAGTCTGAACGATCCAAAGCCGCATTTTCAGCGCATAGATACCTTTGTCAGCTTTGCTCTCGTCAACGCTTATAATTTCATATTTCTCAACGAGACCTCGGCTGTAAGATATAATGCGTTCGGTGAGCTTATCGTTATTTAATTCTGTCTTGCTGTCGATAAAACTTCCGACTGCCTGACGAATGCCCTCGAGCCAAGCCGCCTCAATGGCTGACTCTCTGTCCTTGCCCTTGCCCTCGACCTCAAGCACTATATACTTGTCCGAGTCGTCATCAGCGTATAAAGCCGGCTCACACGCAAAAATAATTAAAGCTAAAACAAATAAAATCTGCAAAAACTTTTTCAGCATGATATACTGCTCCTTTCATTTTTTTTTATATTATAAAATATAAATAAATAATTTTGATTTGAGAGGAGTTTTTATTGTGAAGATTGAAGAAGCGTTGAAGTTAATCGAGCCGTTTAATCAAGAGGCGGCTGCTAAAGCGCGTGAGTATCATCATGGTTTATTAAAGCCTATTGGCAGCTTGGGCGAGCTTGAGGAACTTGCGATTAAAATTTCTGGCATAACCGGCAAGCTGCATAATAATTTAGCGCGCAAAGTGCATTTATTATTCGGTGCGGACAACGGAATTTATGACGAGGGCGTCTCAGGTACGCCGCAGTATTTCACTAAATTCTTAATGAATTTATATTCGGATCGCAAGGGCTGCGGCATCGACACTATATGCAAGATTATAGGCGTTGATTTAAAGTTATATGACTTGGGCGTAAAAGATTTAGATGCGCGGGCTGAGATAGATTCAAGCCATAAGTTTATGACGAACGGCACGGGCAATTTTGCCAAAGAGCGGGCTATGACGATTGAAACAGCGCGTGAGGCTGTAGAGTTCGGGATAGCGCTGGCTAAAGAGTGCAAAGATAATAATTATGACATAGTCGGCACGGGTGAGGTCGGCATGGGCAATACGGCGACGGCAGCGGCTTGTATTATGGCTGTATTAGGCGAGTGCGGCAACGATAATTTAATTGGACGCGGCGGCGGCCTTACGGACGAAGCCTATTATAATAAGAAGAAGATTATTAAAGACGCGTTAATATTTCATAAATTAAATAAATTAAATTTTAAAGATAATCTGGCTGACTGCTTAGAGATATTGTCGTGCGTGGGCGGACTTGACATAGCGGCGATGACCGGCGTGTTCTTAGGCGCAGCGGCGTTTAAGATGCCTGTTGTGATAGACGGCGTTATCTCGATTGCGGCGGCTTTGCTTGCGGCAAAAATTGCTGATGACGTGAAAGGTTATATGATAGCGTCGCACTGCTCGGCGGAGCCTGCGTATGTCGCAGCAGCTAAAGATTTAAAATTAACGCCGATGTTAAATCTTGGAATGCGGTTAGGCGAAGGCACGGGCTGCCCGCTTGCCATGCAGATAGTCGACGACGCGCTGGCAATTATGAATAACATGGGCACGTTCGAGAGCGTCATGTTAGAGAGTGAGTATCGCAAGATTTTAAAATTTTAATTTTAAATTTAATTAAGCCTATTAAGCGATTTAATTTAACAGCTTTTATATTAAAATTTTATGTAAATTATAGAAAGGAGTTTTGTTAAAATGCGCAAAATATTTTTGTTAGCTTTATTTATTTTATGTTTAGCAAGCCTTGCGTGGGCTGCGCCTAAAGCGGCTGAGAACGTAAGCCAGTACATGACCGTTAGCGTTATAGAGGGCTCGAATGCTGAGTTTAAATTTTACGAGCGCGGTGCTGATAATAATTTTAAAGAAATTATGCAGGCCAAGGCATATATCGGCAAGAATGGCTTAGGCAAGACGCGTGAGGGCGACGGCAAGACGCCGGTCGGAGTGTTTGGCTTTAATAAAGCATTTGGAATTTTGCCTGATCCGGGTTCGCAGATAGGCTACACGCAGGTTGACGATACGCATTACTGGTGCGGCGACTCTAACTCGCCTTATTATAATAAATTTGTCTCGACGCGCGACGTTGATGATTTTAATAAAGACGACAGCGAGCATATTATAGATTATGAATTAGCTTATAAATATGCGATGAATATAACTTACAATGAAGAGGGGACGCCCGGGCGCGGCTCGGCTATATTTTTACACTGCCAGACTAAGAATAAATTCACGGGCGGCTGCGTTGCCGTGCCTGAAAAAATTATGCGTGAGATTATACAGCGCGTTAAAAGCGACTGCGTAATCATAATAGATAATTCTAAAAATATTAATAATTATTAAATTTAAAAAATATTTAAAAAAATATTAATGAGGTGATTGAAATGAATCAGGAGAACAGCGTCGTAATTTCGGGCTTGCTGCATTTCACGAGCAAGGGCAAGGGCAGCCATAAATATTTTCCGTTTGCAGTAAGGCACGAGAATAAGTGGACTGACGGTACGACGCGCAAAGATTTTTTAAGCGTGAGGGCATTTCCGGATGAGATTCAGGAGAAGTTAAAAGGACTTGAGCAGGGTGCGCCGATTAAAGTTACCGGCGTGCTTCGCAGTTCACGCGGCAGCGGCGAAATGTACTTAGCTGCTTTAAGTTTGGACGCTGCAAGCGGCGAATTAGAAAATCATGTAAAGCTTTCGGGCAATGTGCATTTTGTCAAAGCACAGGCTGAGGGCGAGACCGGCACTGGCAAGTACGTGCGCTTCGCAGTCAGGCAGGATAATCAGGAGCTTGACGGATCGCCGCGACGCGATTTCATAGTCGTAAGAGTTTATGATGAGCAGCTGCGCGAAATTTTAGCAGCTAAGCAGGACGGCGAGCCTGTGACGGTCGAGGGCACGCTTCGCAGCTCACGCGGCAGCGGCGTAAATTACGTGAGATGCACGGCAATTAATTAATTTAAAATTTATAAATAAATCGCTCGGCGCTTGAAGATTTAATTTAAGCGCCGAATTTTTTTAATTTAATTTAAAATTTAAAAATTTAAGAGGCTGAATTTTATTATGAATATAGATTGCAGCATGAAAATAAATTTGACGCTGCGCGTAACTGGACTAAGAGACGACGGCTATCATGATTTAAGTTCGGTGTTTATAAAAATTTTATCAGGTGAGAAGGTTTATATAAAAGAAAATGAGCTTAGTGATCATGATGTTGTCGGGATGAGCGGGCTTGATATTGAAGTGCAGGGCGAGAACATAGCGTTAAAAGCATTGCGCATAGCTCGGGAACTCGGGGCTAATATACCGGCTTTATATATAAATATATTCAAGGCGGTGCAGCCCGGGTCAGGCTTAGGCTCAGGCAGCGGCAATGCTGCAGCAGTAATTAAATTTCTGGCTGAGAATTATAAATTAGATAATGCGTTATGCTTTGAGATTGCAAAACGGACTGGGGCGGACGTGCCGTTCTTGCTTGCAGATTATGATATTGCGCTGGTGACCGGCATAGGTGACGTGATAAGGCCGTTAGATTTGAATTTAAAATTTAATTATGGCTGTAAAAATTTAAGCTTGAGCGCTGGGCAAAAAAATTTTAGCGTTGAGCTTGTGCGGCCTGATTGGAGCGTTAGCACACGCGAGGCGTATAATGCCATTGACGCAAATTTAATTAAGCTTAATAAAAATCTTGATGAGCAAGAAGCTCTGTGCGAGATAAATTTTATTTGCGGTAAATTATTGAACGGCGAGCGCGTTGGCTTATTGCCGAATGATTTTTATGAATTTTATCTGGCCGATAAATATTCAGGCTATAGAGATATATTTAAAAAATTTGAAGAAGACGGATGTGTTGCGTGGGGATTGAGCGGCAGCGGCAGCGCAGCGTTCGGGATTAAAAATTTTTAAGATTGAGCCGGCGCTATTATAATAAATTTAAATTAAGCGCAAGAAGGCTGCAGCTTGTTGACAGTCGGCAAATGAAATATGCTGCTGTACTATAAATAAAAAGTACCAGCATAGTGCTAACAAGATGAGAAAGAAATAGAATTTTGAACAGAAAACAAGTAATTTTTATATTTTATTTTTATATTTATAATTTTTAAATTATAGATCAAGGCGCTGCACGGCGTCCGACGAAGTGCCGTCGCTGAATATTAGATATGATGAGATATATTTATAGTCATGACTTTTATTTTTATTTGTGTTTAAGATAATATTTTTATTTCTATGTGTATTATCGTTATTTAATATTAAAATCTTATCGGGCGTATCAGTGTTAATGCCGTATGCAACTGCCTTGACTATATTATCAGCATATTCTGAATTAAAATCGTGCGCTGCGACGATAATTTTATCAGGCGAATAAAATTTATGAAGCCATTCACCAAAGTAATTAATAAAAAAATTTTTGCTTAATTTTAATCTCTCTGATTTAACGTCAAATACAAAATTCCATGTTCCGTACTCTTTGCCGTCAACGTCAATATATTTTAAAGCAATTTCAATAAAGTCATCATAATTTTTATTTTTTTCAGGTTCAATAATTAAATAAGGATAATTTAAATCATTAAATCCCGTGGACGTAAAATTTTTGTCAGGGCTGATCTTATAAAAAATTTCTTTAATATTATTATATGAATTTGCATTAATTCTGAATATTAAATTCCGGTCTATGCTTAATTCCGGCTGAAGCGACAGATTATTATATAAAAAATTATCAGGCTTATAATAATAATTCTGAGACAGCATGTAAGCGCCCCATGACATCATGAACAGCATTGCAGCTGCGCCTGCATCAAATAGAAATTCAACCCGCATAACGCGCATCCGGATTAAAACAATACATGCTGCGAAAGTCAAACAGGCTGTTATAAATAATATAAGCGCTGCGCTGCTGAAGTAATGCGTGATAAAAAATCCCAGTGCAATAAAGACTGACGTTAATGTCATAGTTTGAGCGCTGAAAGCTTTGCGCCATATCAGCGCAATAATTTCTTTAAGGCTCAGCGGCGGAATATCAGCTAATTCTATAATGTCGCTGTCTTGAGATTTAATTTTTAAATCAGCCTCAGGCCGTACAGTTTCTTTTAAATAATTCCAAAATCTGCGAAGCTCATTTATATCCGGCGCTTTATCTTTATCGCCGCGCCTTGGCTCTGCAAATCTCAATAAATATTCTTCTTCGTAGTGATCAAGTATTAAGTCAAATATGCCCTGTTTATAAACGTAAATTTTATTGCCGTTCGGTGATTTTGACTGCTTGCGAAGTGCTAAAAGCTGCGTGCGCCACAGCTCTGACTTTTCCATATTTAAAATCGTGCGCGATATAGTTGACTGATCGCGGCCAAGTAAAAGCTGTATCTCGAAAGTCTGCCAGTAAAATTCGTTTAAATTATCGTTATAGACTAAATGGCTCATGCTGACTGCGCGGCCTGAATATTTTTCGCTCATAAAATCCCTGCGCTCTGTTACAGATCCCTGAAACTGCCTGTAGTCAGCGAGATAATCTATAATCAGCCTGTGCATCTTTTCACGCTCACGCTGAAACTCGTCAAACTTTGCCCTAAGACGATTTATGTTGTCCTCGCTAAGTTTAAAAGCAGCCAAAATTTCATCTCTCAATTCTATGTTTAATTTAAAAAATTCCACAACTGCAAAGCTTAATCAAACGCATTCGACCGATTTTATATAAATCTATAAAATGTAATTTAATTTACATATTATAAATTATAAATTATTTTTTAAATTTTTTAGCGTTTATGAAAAGAGGTGAAAACTATGAAGAAAATTATATTAACGGCGGTTTTTTTTGCTGCAATAGCTGGGGTATTAGCATTTAGCGATGTTCACAACGAGGCCGGTGCTGAGACTTTAGGCGTATATCAATGCATAGTATGTGCTGAGATAGTAACAATTAACTCCAAAAGCAGCGTATTACAGAAGTTCGGTTTTGACGGCCATACACACAAGTGGCATTACATCGCAAGACCCGGCGAAACCATTCGTCCTATCGTTCCTATCCTTCGGTAAGACAAAAAATCCCTCTTTGCATTTTGTGTGCTGGAGGGATTTTTAGCCGTTATAACTCTCATCATTATACTGTAACGCCGCAGGGTCAGGAAAATAAAGATAATAAATAAATAAAGGGGAATAATTAAAAATGAGAAATAATTTTTACAGGACAATAATATTTACGCTCTTAATAAGTTTA
>JAFUXM010000161.1 GCA_017470785.1 Synergistaceae bacterium | reverse complement strand
TTAAGCTTAAGCTCGACGCCGGCGCGCTGAGCTAAGAACTCCAAGGCTTGATGAAAGTCCATGCGCTCGCGTTCCATGACGAACGTGAATATATCGCCGCCGCGGCCGCAGCCGAAGCAGTGCCATCTCTGCCGTTCGGGCGATACAGTGAATGACGGCGTCTTCTCGTTATGGAACGGGCATAAGCCTAAAAAATTTTTGCCCCGCCGCGTCAATCTCACGTAGTCGCCGATGAGTTCAACTATGTCTAAACGGCTTTTGATTAAATTTATATTATTATCAGGCATTTATTTTCACTCGATTTTAAATTCCGCCGCGCTAAGTACGCCTGCGCCGTGCCGTCAGATTTTAAATTATTTTCAAAATAACGCGACGCTAAGCTCATGATGTCATATAAGCTTGCTTTAGCTTTAGCCTGAGACTTAGAGTTAATAGAGTTATTAAAATTAAGCTTAAGCTCGACGCCGGCGCGCTGAGCTAAGAACTCCAAAGCTTGGTGAAAGTCCATGCGCTCATGTTCCATTATGAACGTGAATATATCGCCGCCGCGGCCGCAGCCAAAACAGTGCCAGCTCTGCCGCTCGGGCGACACAGTGAACGACGGCGTCTTCTCGTTATGGAACGGGCATAAGCCTAAAAAATTTTTGCCCCGCCGCGTCAGCCTCACGTAGTCGCCGATGAGTTCAACTATGTCTAAACGGCTTTTAATTAAATTTATATTATTATCAGGCATTAAATAAATTAATTATTATTTTCACGTCTCACGCCGACAGCTAATTAATTCAGCTCTGAGATCCAGCGGATGGACGGCCTGTCCATGAACTCCTGCATATCCGGCACTGCCTTTAATATCTCGTCGCGGTTCTGCCATATGGCCTTGCACAGGCTGTAAATTAAATTTTGGTCTAAATCTTTCCGCACGACTAAGCACGTATAGTCGCCGACTGTATTAATATTATTACCTAAGCTCACGGTCACAGTGCCGTATGCGTCAGCAAGCTTGCTTAACGTATCAGGCGAGATATTTAATATAATCACGTCGAGCTTGCTTAAAATATTTTGCAGCGCGTTAGAGCTGCGGCCAATCGAGAATGCGAAACAGTTAATATGCCGGTCGCTTAATAATTCCGCACCGCTCTCGTAAGAGACGTACTCGACCGAGCCGCCCCATTTTCTCAGCTCTGTTTTATAATCGATATTAAAGCCTTTATCGAAGATTGCCTTGACTATAAACTCGGTGCTTGTGCCGGGTTTGAGCGTGGCAAATTTGACGGGAATTTTATTAGCTATTATATCTTCAAGAGATTTAATATTATTTCGCTCGGCGAAGTCGCGGCGCATGACGAAGTAAGTGCATTGCGTATATAAATTAGTTAATAGCATGGCGTTATCGACGCTGCGGCCTTCAAAATCGCCGTCGCCTTTTATCGCCGCGCGGAAGAGTGACAGCACTGAAAACGCAATATCGCAGCGCTTAGCGTGAATGTTTAAAATATTAGACACGCCGCCGCCGATATTAGTCCTGACGTTCGCAATTCGTGCGCTGCTCCACGCTTTAGCTAAGACTTCGCCTAAAATATTCCAGTTGCCGCCGACAGGGCCGGTCATAAATCTTAAATTTAAATCAGCTCCGTGAGCTGCAATAGTGAAATTTAAAATTAAAATTATTGAAGCAATAATTTTACGCGTTTTCATAATTAATCCTCCGGTCAAAAATTTTTAATAAATTATAAATAATTTTTATAAATAGTATAATGATATTAAAAATAAATTTAAAATTTCAGGAGCTATATTAAATAGATGAAGTTTGCGATGCTGAGCACCGGCGGGACTATTGCGTCGGTTGATAGTGACAAAGGACTTAGACCTGACAGTCTGAACGTCCAGAGGCTTGTAGAAATTTGTCCGGCCTTGATGGGCTTTGAGCATGATATAGATTTTATAAGCGTCATGAGTAAGGACAGCTCGGATATGCAGCCGTGCGACTGGCTTGCTATGGCTGAGAATATTAAATCTGTAAAGTCTGACGCTGTAATTTTGCTGCACGGCACGGACACGCTTGCATATACGGCCAGTGCGCTTGCGTATCTATTAAATAATTTAAATGTTCCGGTTGTGATAACGGGCGCGATGCTTGCGCCGCAAGCTGTCGGCGTGAGACGTGAGACTGAAGTAGGAAGTGACGCAGGAGATAATATTTATGATGCTGTGCAGTTTGCTATGCAGCTTGCGATGTATGGACGTAAGGGCGTATATGTTGCATTCGGCGGAGTTTTAATTCACGGCCTGAGAGCATATAAGGCTGATAGCAGACATGTCAAGGCATTTATCAGCGTTGACTATCCCGTCTTAGGCGAGATGAAGGACAAGGGCGGCCATAAAATCGCGTGGCTCGGCTCGAAAGTTCCGGCCTTCACGCCTAAGAGACCTTGGCCTGATAATTTTAATTTTGTAAACTCTAAGATTATAACGCTGCCGGTCTTCCCGGGCTTGAGCGCAGCTGTAATAGATAAAGTTTGTGAGCTTGAGCCAAGGGCAATTATACTCGAGGGCTATGGCTTAGGCGGTGCGCCGGAAAATTTATTAAGTGCGATTAAAAATTGCGTAGCAAATAATATTAGCGTGATCGTGCGGACGCAGACGTTATTCGGCGGTGTTGACTTAAGCATATACGAGGTAGGACGGCGTTTGCTTGACGTCGGCGCAGTACCGGCTTTGAATGCAACCTGTGAAAGCTTAATTGCAAAGCTCACGCTATTATTTGCGTCAGATACTTTTAGCGTTAATAATTTAAATTTAAATATCTGCGATGATATTATATAGAGATCATGCCGTGCTGCGATAATAACGAACAATTAAACAAGAAAAGACTTACTGAGCTGTCGCACTCGGGCGGGTGAGCAGCTAAGATAGGTCCGGGGGACCTTGCGAAAGTATTAGCTGACATTCCGGCGGTGAATGATCCGAGCGGCAGGATTTTAGCGTCGTGGAGCGGCGGTGAGGACGCGGCCTTATGGACGCTTGATGATAAGCGCATCGGTATTTTGACTATAGATTTTATCACGCCGATAGTTGACGACGCTTACACATGGGGACAGATAGCTGCGGCAAATTCAATAAGCGATGTATTTGCGATGGGCGGCCGGCCTGTAGTTGCTTTAAATGTCGTGAATTTCCCGACTAAATTATTAAGCTTAGATATTTTAAAATTAATTTTGGACGGCGGCTACGCAAAGACGCGTGAGGCCGGAGCGTTCTTAGTCGGCGGCCACAGCGTGCAGGATGACGAGCCTAAATATGGCCTTGTTGTCTATGGCGAGGTTGAAAATAATAAAATTTGGCGTACAACCGGGGCAAGACAAGGCGATAAATTAATATTAACTAAGCCTTTGGGCACGGGCATAGCTGCGACCGCAATTAAGGCCGGCATGATAGAAGATAAGCGCACTGAGCTTGAGGCAGTTAAATATATGACTATGTTGAACTCGCTGCCGCTTTATTTAAGTGATGAATTGCATGATGCAGTGCACGCGGCGACTGACGTAACTGGCTTTGGATTAGCCGGCCATGCGCTCGACATGCTAAGTGATAATTTAATCGATTTAGAATTAAATTTAAATGCTTTGCCGGCGATAACGGGCGTAAAAGAACTTGCTGATATGGGACTTGTGCCTGAGGGCGCGTATAGAAACAGAGCCGAGTACGAAAGCCGCGTTGACTTTATAAATAATGCGCATTCGGTGAGTAGTATAGCTGTCGGCGCGAGACGTGAAAGCGATATAGATTTAATGTTCGATGCTCAGACATCAGGCGGATTGCTCTTAGCTGCAAGTCCTGATAAGGCCGATGCGATTATAGAGTTAGCTAAGTTAAAAGGCTTTGACAAGGCTTGTGTGATAGGCGAGTTTGTGCAGGGTTTAGGGCGGATTAAAGTGATGTAAATTTAAAAATTTAAAATGAAAATTTTTAACGGGCTGCGAAATTGCGCAGCCCGTTTTATTTTGCCTTAAGCTCTCGCTTTTCTACTTGCGATAACTTTCAAAGCTAAATCGACCCAATTTTGATAAAGATAAACTTCAATATCACCATCGTATTTATTTTTATTTTCTTTTTCTATTCTCGCGAAGTCCGAAGAAACAGCTTTCCAAAATTCGTCATAAATATCATCTCTGACAAATAGATTATTTCCCATGCCCATATAAATCCATTTCCAGCCTTTAGTCTCTAACTCCGGGACTTCCATGTTAAGAATAGGGAAAGAAGCGATCAGCTTATCGCAGTCGAGCAACTCATGGGCGCGATGTTCATAGGCGATATTGCCGTAAAAGACCTTTCCATAAGATTTAACAGCAATCACTCCGCCAGCATCTCCCATTGCGCCGCCTCCAGCGAAAGAAAGGAACTGAACTCGATTAAAAAATTCTTTGCATAATTTTTTATTTTCAATATCGTGGAAATGTATCATTATAAAATCCCGTCCGGCTATGCAAAAAATTTATATGGCTTTTGCAAATGTTGATCTCAGTTCGTCCATTGCCTTTGTGGTCAAATGATTAGTAAACGTATATATTGCCCCTGCATCAAAACCAATGCTAACAATAAGGCGATCCTTGCCGCCAATATTTCTGTGGTAAACATCACCCTTCTCTTCAGCTTTCTCTTTACCCTTCTTGAGAGTTTCTCGGGCGTCCGCAAGGTTATTTCCCAACATTTTTTCTGTGAAGGTGTCAAAAACGTACATGGGGGCTGCCGCATTGTTGTTGTTACCAACAATCACGAAAATTGAAGCTCCAGATAAAGCGAGTATCTTTTGGGTGAACTTGTCCCAGCAGTAGTTGATTGATGATTGGTTCACGCCAAACTGTCCATTCGATCTGAAAGGAACAATTTCCATACATACAGCATATTTCATGAGCTTCTGCGCATAATTTCTCTGGGTCATTTCGCCGTTTTGAACCATTGCTTGCCATGTTTTTTTAATTGAATCAGGCAAAATTTCTTCAATTCTATTTTTTACATTGTTCCAGTAATTAACGCGATAAACATTTCCATCTTTTAAAGGGATACCCAAGTCGTCTCTAGTAGAGTACGCAGGAGAAGATTGAATCCTGTAACGCAAAAAATTCTTTATGTAATCAAGATCGACTCCTTCTTCAGGATTGTTTTCATGTGCTGGCATGACAATTTTGCCGTTTCCCATGTACCGAGGCGAGGCTTCATTGAAATTAAACGCGGGGTTAGAACTCAGGAACAAAATAGGAGCATTGAGAATATCACCGTTCCAAGGTTCGCCGATTTGAAACCCTTCCTTTTCGAGTTCTAAGTTGTTTCTCTTGCATTCGTTGATTTGGTATTGAACGAAATCACGCAAAGGATTTTGACTTAAATTTTTGCCCATAAGGTATTCAGACATGAGCGCGTCAATGTCTTGATTGTAAGCCACGTCACGAATAATTTCATCAATTTTGTCCATAATCGCAAAGCGCCTCCAAATTCTATAATAAAAGTATAATTAATAATAATAAAATTACTGAAATAAATCAAGAAGAAAGCCTCCGAGAAAAACAGAGGCTTTCAATAAAAATGCTTTCACTATAAAAATACATTAAAAAATCAAAAGGCCGGAGCAAATCTCTCCGGCCTTAAATTTATTTTATAAATTAAATTATTTATTTATTAATACATGCCGTCCATGCCGCCGGGCATACCGCCAGGCATTCCGGCAGCTTCTTTCTTCTCAGGCTTGTCAGCAACGATACCCTCGGTCGTTAAGACCATTGCTGCAATAGAGCCTGCGTTCTGTAAAGCCGAACGGGTGACTTTCACAGGGTCGATAATTCCGGCAGCAACCATGTCGATATACTCGCCGGTTGACGCATTAAGACCGTGGCCGGCCTGCAAGCCGCGAACTTTCTCAACTACGACGTCGCCCTGATAACCGGCGTTCTCAGCGATTAAGAATAACGGCGCTTTAAGTGCATCAAGCACAATACGCGCACCGGTCTTGACATCGCCGCTTAAGCCGTCAACAAAGCCTTCGAGTGCAACTGCGCAATTTAACGCTGCTACGCCGCCGCCTGCTACTATGCCCTCTTCGACTGCTGCACGCGTTGCGTTAAGAGCATCTTCTATTCTATGCTTAAGCTCTTTCTGCTCGGTCTCAGTGGCAGAGCCGACCTGAATTACTGCTACGCCGCCGACGAGCTTCGCCAGTCTCTCGTGCAGCTTCTCCTTGTCATAGTCAGAAGTCGAGTCCTCGATCTCTTTCTTGATCTGCGCTGAACGCTCACGGATTCTGTCAGGATTGCCCGAACCCTGAGTGATAGTCGTATCTTCTTTTGTGATTCTAACTTTCTTAGCACGGCCTAAGTCCTCAAGCTTCGTGTTCTCAAACTTCATGCCGACCTCTTCGCTGATGACCTGACCGCCTGTAACAATAGCGATGTCCTGAAGCATTGCCTTGCGTCTGTCACCGAAGCCCGGAGCTTTCACTGCCGCAACCTGCATTACGCCGCGCAGCTTATTCACAACTAACCTTGCAAGAGCCTCGCCCTCGACATCTTCAGCTATGATTAACAGCGGCTTGCCCGTCTGCACGACTTTCTCAAGCACAGGCAGCAAATCTTTAATATTGCTGATCTTGCCGTCGTGAATTAAGATATAAGCGTCATCAAAGTTGGCCTCCATGCGCTCGCCGTCGGTGACCATATACGGGCTGATGTAGCCTTTATCAAACTGCAAGCCCTCGACCATCTCAAGCTGCGTGCCGACCGTCTGGCTGTCCTCGATCGTGATAACGCCGTCCTCGCCGACTTTCTCCATTGCCTGCGCGATTAACGCGCCGACACCGGCATTATTCGCCGAGATAGACGCAACCTGCTGGATCTTCTCCTTCTCCTTAACAGGCGTTGACTGCTTTTTAAGCTCTTCAACTACAAAGTCAATGGCCTTCTCAATGCCCTGACGCATAAGCATTCCGTTCGCACCGGCTGCTACGTTCTTCATGCCTTCACGAATAATAGCCCGTGAGAAAATAGTCGCAGTCGTCGTGCCGTCACCGGCTATATCATTGGTCTTCGACGCAACTTCCTTTAACAGCTGCGCACCGGCGTTCTCAAACGGATCTTCAAGCTCGATCTCTTTTGCAATCGTCACGCCGTCGTTCGTGATCATCGGTGAGCCGAACTTCTTCTCTAATACTACATTGCGGCCTTTAGGTCCAAGCGTTACGCCTACTGTATCTGCAACTTTATCAATGCCGCGCAGCATCGCTCTGCGGGCTTCTTCTCCAAACGAAAGTATCTTTGCCATAATATTTATTTTCCTCCGAAATTTTTAAATTACTTCTCAATAATAGCTAACACGTCGCGCTCACTGAAAATTACGTACTCTTCTGAATCAATCGTAACTTCAGTGCCGGCATACTTGCTGAATATAATTCTGTCGCCGACTTTCACTTCAACCGGCTGCTTCTGGCCGTTGTCAAGCACTTTGCCCGAACCCACTGCGATAACTTCGCCCTCGGTCGGCTTCTCCTTCGCCGTGTCCGGCAGCACGATGCCGCCCTTCGTCTTCTCTTCACGCGAAAGCACTTTTACAACTATTCTGTCCCCTAATGGCTTCAAGTTCATAATAAATCCCTCTTTTAATTTTATTTTTAATTTTTTCTATTAGCACTCGTTAAGCAAGAGCGCTAATTAATTTTTTCAAGACAGAATATTAAACTTTCTTTAATTAAAAAACATCAGTAAAAGTACGCATAAAATATTTTTAAAATAAACTTGCTGCTTTATTAATATAAAAATTCTGCAGCCACTCAGCTGTCGCACTTATATCAAATCCGGCGGCTTTAATCTCATCAAAAGTATTGCGCCGCGCTATATCTTTACATTTCATAATTGCATCAATCCATTTTAAATTATCAAGCTCATTATCGATCGGCAAAAATTTGCATAAAGACGTGATATTAATTTCAGGGGCGCACCTGTCGCTGCATAAACTTGCAAGCCCTGCAGCCTGCGCCTCTATTGCGACTATCGGCAAGCCTTCCCATAACGACGGGCAAATAAATACGTCAAGAGCCTGCAAAATTCTATTTACATCATTTCTTAATCCAAGCATTTTTA
The DNA here is from genome assembly GCA_017470785.1 of Synergistaceae bacterium. Taxonomy (GTDB): domain Bacteria; phylum Synergistota; class Synergistia; order Synergistales; family Aminobacteriaceae; genus JAFUXM01. Next base: position 37,172 of record JAFUXM010000161.1, on the reverse strand, counting down.
TATTTTCACTTAAATTATTTGCGTAAATTAATGTTTCGATCTCGTCTTTCAGCTCACCGGCTCCTGCCCATAAAAATTTAAAATTTATGCCGCGATTTTTTAAAGCTAATAATATTTCAATAATTTTGCCGGGATTTTTCTGCTGTGAAAGTCTGCCGACAGTGCCGATTACAAAATCAGCTGCGCTTAAATTTAATTCATGTCTGACTTCATCGCGTACAGATTTATTAAATATATATCTCTCTGCCTCTATAGCATTATTAAACACGCTTGACTTTGAATTATCATGCGCAGTGCTTTCACCGTATATTGCTTCAAGCGCCTGCATCGAACAGCCCATAAAATAATCAGCATATTTATGAATCTCATGCGAATATATTTTATACATAAACTCAGGCATATAAAAACGCCCGCGTGTATTATGCGCGTGAGCAACAACAAATTTGCCGTGCTTCTTCGCCATAGCGAGATACAGCGGCGCAGTGCTGCCCATATGGCCGTGAACTATTTTATATTCATCATGCTGCGCAAAAAATTTATCCCAGAATTTCATATATTTAAAGTGATTTTTAATTTTATATCTGGGATATTTAATTAAACGGCCGCCTAAATTTAAAATCTCATCGTCATAGTCGCATTTATTCTCAGCGCACACAGCATAGTCAAACTGCAAAATATTTCTGTCAATGCGTCTATGCAAATTCATTAACATTGTCTCAGCACCGGCTCGGTTCATCGCGGCCAAGACATGCAATACGCGTAAAATTTTGCATTCCTCCTTTAAATTTTAAATAAAATTTAATTTATGCTCTCAAGATACACTGCTTTTATTAAATCCTTTCTACTTATATATAGCATAAACAAGTATAATTTTGAGCCTAAAAAATATCAAGAAACAAACTAATTTAAATAAATTTTAAATTTGTAAAATAAAATTTGACAAACTGTAAAAATAAGCTAAAATATAATAAGTTTGTTCGGGACGTAGCGCAGTCTGGCTAGCGCATCTGCATGGGGTGCAGGGGGTCGGAGGTTCGAATCCTCTCGTCCCGACCAGTTTTAAAATTAAGAGTTGCATGGGCTGTAGGTTGAGAGCCCAATTTTTTAAGAGGCCATAGGGATTTGGCCTCGCGGGGCTCGAGCGGAGGTAAATCCTCTCGTCCCGACCAGTTTTAAAATTAAGAGTTGCATGGGCTGCAGGTTGAGAGCCCAATTTTTTTAAGAGGCCATACGGATTTGGCCTCGCAGTTTTAAATACTTGAAGAGGGGTGTGTGTGTAGACAATGGCCCTTACTGAATTAAAATTAACTAACTTTCCGTTTGAAAATCTTTCATCTGAACACGTAAAAGAACTTGAAGCTGCAGCAAGGCGAGCGAGAGTTAATGCTTTGACTATGGTTAAGCTTGCTAACAGCGGCCACCCGGGCGGCGCTTTCTCAAGCATTGATATGTTCTTAGCTGTATATGGCGTGGCGAATTTAAATTTAGCTAACTGCAATGACTTAAACCGGGATTATGTAGTTGTCTCGCACGGTCATACGTCGGCAGGCGCATATGCTGCTATGGCAGAATGGGGATTTTTTGATGCTGAAGAAGCGGCGGCGCACTTTAGGCAGATTGGCAGCGTCTTTCAAGGTCACGTTGACCGGCACGTCCCGGGCGTTGACTGGGGCACCGGCGTATTAGGCCAAGGCCTCTCAGCAGGCGCAGGCTTCGCACTGGCAGCAAGAGCAAATAATTTTAGAAATAGAGTTTATGTATTAATGGGCGACGGCGGCCAGACTAAAGGCCAGTTAGCCGAGGCACGACGCTTAATCGCTCATGAAAGGCTGCATAATGTAATTGCATTAATTGACTATAACAGCATTCAGATATCGGGCAGAACTTATGACGTTATGCCGTGCAATCTCAAGGCGTTATGGGAAGCTGACGGCTGGGAAGTTATTGAGTGTGACGGCCATGATTTTAACGAGCTTTATTTAGCCTTAAAGAATGCCGGAGCTAATAACAAGCCTACGCTTTTGTTATGCAAGACTTTAATAGGCAAATGCGGCGGCGCAATGGAGGACACGCCGGAGTATCACGGCAAAGCCCCGAGCGACGAAATTTATTTTAACGTGATAAAAAATTTGGGCGTTGCTGAGCCTGAAGAATTTTTGAGCCGGATGAAAGCGAAGCGCAATAGCGAGATTAAATTTAAAGGCCGTGAGGTAAAATATTTTGAGCCGGACTTAGCAACCGGAACGCCGTTTGACTATGATAAAGTTGCAGACAACAGGGGGGCTTTCGGTCATGCGCTGGCTGACGTCGCGGCGATTAATAAATATAAACAGGGCAGCACGCCGATTTTAGTCTTTGACTGCGATTTAATGCCGTCGGTCATGACCGGCGATTTCAAGAAGATATGTCAGGGCAATTTCATTCAGGTTGGAATACAGGAGCATAACGCGGCGACTGTGAGCGGCGCGGCAGCTTCAGCCGGAGTTGTCTCAGTGTGGGCGGACTTTGGAATATTCGGAATTGACGAAGTTTATAATAACCAGCGCTTAAACGCAATTAATTATGCCGGCAATAAGACTGTGCTGACGCATGTCGGCCTTGATGTCGGCGAGGACGGCAAAACGCATCAGTGCGTAGATTATGTAGGCTTATTTAAAAATATGTTCGGCTGGAAATTAGTTGTGCCGGCAGACCCGAGCCAGACTGACAGGGTTACGCGCTGGATGCTGAAGACGCCGGGCTGCATTTGCTTGGCCGTCGGCCGCAGCAAGCTTAAGCCATTAAAGCTCGATGATAAATTAGTATTCGGCAGCGAGAATAATTATGAATTTGAATACGGCAAAGCCGTTAAATTAAGAGACGGTAATGACGGTGCAATATTTGCGCTGGGCTATATGGCCGGCGCTGCGCTTGAAGCAGCCGAGATTTTAAATAATAAAAATAATTTGAATGTTGCCGTATGGAGCGTTGCCTGTCCGTTAGAGCCGGACTTAGATGCGCTTAAAGAGGCCTGCAGGTCTAAATTTATTTTGACTGTCGAAGATCACGTTGCAGATACGGGCATGGGCGCAATTATGGCATTAGAGATCGCGAGAAATAATTTAGGCGCTAAGATTAAGAATTTGGGCGTCACGCGCTGGGGCGATTCTTGCGCAGCTGATGCTGCAAGGGCGGCTATGGGTCTCACAGCCGAGAATATCGCTAAAGAATTTGTAATTTAGCTAAATAATTTTTAAAAATTTAAAATTAATTTATAATAAGGCCGTCACGTAAAATTATTTTGCGGGACGGCTTTTTTATTTATAAAAATTTTAAAAATTACTGGAGAGAATTAAAATTAAGAATAAAATTTTGCTGCATATCTGCTGTGCGCCGGATGCGACGGTGCCGCTTGATGATTTGGAACTTGAGGGCTGGGACATAGCCGGATATTTTTACGGGTCGAACATTCAGCCTAAGGGCGAGTATGTAAAACGGCTCGAGGCGCTGCATATTTTAATGAGCAATCATGAAGATATTAAAGTTATAGAAGGCGAATACGAGCCGGAGCAGTGGCGCACTCACATGGAAAGTTTAAATTTAATTCACGAGCCGGAGGGCGGGCTGCGCTGCGCCGAGTGTTTTAAATTGCAGTTTGAAGCGGCTGCACAAGAGGCCGTGAGGCTCGGCTGCACGCATATATCTACCAGCTTGACTATCAGCCCGCACAAGGACGTGAATTTAATTATAAAAATAGGCGAGGAAATTGCGGCAAAATATAATTTAATCTGGCTGCCTAAAATTTGGCGTAAACAAAATGGCTTTTTGAGGTCAATTAAAATTTCGCGTGAGATGGGCTTATACAGGCAAAATTATTGCGGCTGCCTGCCGAGCCGCGCCTCGGCATAAACTTATTTTATTAAATTTAAAATTTATTATATAATCAAAATATCTTGATTTTATTTAAGGAGGTTTTTGTTATGCAACGCAAAAATTTTTTTGCAAAGTTCTCATCCCGTAACGGGGGGGGGGTAGTAAACTTTCTCTTCGTTTAACTCTCACGCTTCTTATATTAATACTATCATCTCTTCTTCTCATTGTTAATATTGCTCAAGCTGATGAACTCACGGCGGCAGCGATTTCAGACAGCACGATCTACGGTACGTGGACAGGCTCGGGCGGCAGCGGCACTGCATCGGCCTATGGCCAGACGATCCCAATCACTATGAAATACGTAAGTTTATATGTATATGGCCGCGACTATACAGGTACCCCAGGCGTCCAGCTCAGGTCTCTTGTGGTCAATTCGAAAACCGGACAGGCTCTGCATGAGTTTGACTGGAACGATACGGACGATATTACGGTTACGCACAGCGGCAACACATGGACGATTAGCAATGCGTCATTCGGAGAAATGATGACCTTTACGCTCTCGTCACCGACAGCGGCAACAGCTGTTCTATCAGGCAACCGTAACGGCATATCGGGCAAAATATCCGGTATTAAGATGACCGCGGGCGGAGACATAAATAATATTCATCCTGGTCCCGACACAGACACAGATACCGGGACAGGTACAGACCCCGTTAATCCTATTGAACACGGCCCTATGACGTACGTGACTATAAGCGTGACCGGCGTTGACGACTCAAGTCCTAAGCACGGCCTGACTGCTGACGGAGCATCGCAGCTTTTAATCAAAGCAGTCACTAATAAAGACGGCTATGTCGCGTTCAGAATGACTGACGGCCTTGGTCTCTCACTTAAACTTGACGAATCGTATGCTAGCAGTTCAAAGATCATGAAGATGAAAGCAAGCGCCGCCGGAACGTACGAGAGTACGGCAATTATCACTGCGCCGGAAGCTTTTCCTGACGGCAATTTCCCGCAGCGTGATTTCACAGTGTATGCAACTTTCGCTGAGAATGCTGACGATTTAAACACGAGCGAAATTAAAGCAAGCCAAATTCTTACGCTTCACGCTGCGCCGGTAGTGTTAATTCACGGTATATTCGGCAAAAGTGAAGGCACATTCGGCAAAGGCAACGGGACTGGCATATGGGCCTCGCTCGAGTATGCAGGCTTGACCCCTCATCCTTGGAATTATTACAACTCGAATGGACCTAATGACGTCATAGCTGAAAATCAGGAAAGCGCGTTAGCAGGTTTGATAAAAGAAATACAGAGGAATTTAAGGGTTCAGAAAGGCATAGTTTGTAAGAAAGTTGATATAGTAGCTCACAGTATGGGCGGCCTTATGGCCAGACGATTTTTGCAGGCCGACTCTTTTGCTAAAAGCAATCATCCAGTACGTAGAATTATCACAGTTGCCACTCCGCACAGGGGAAGCCCTTGGGCGAATATTATGATTGACGAAGCACCTAATTGGCAAACGGCTCTAGCACAAGCTGAAGCAAAGACTGTATTTGAAACCTATATGGAGTGGGGTTCAGATGAGGGCGCTGGCAGGAACGCGGCAAGCGCATGGCGTGATCTCAGAGCTGAAAACGCAGCGGCTTTTGGCTTTCATGGCGGTGTACCCATGTATTCAATCTACGGCAATGCAAGAGACGACTGGCCGTACGATATACCTGAATTTGCCATGAATTTTATTAATGATAACGTATTTGCAGGTTTAGGGCACGATTTAGCAGTCTCAGTTATAAGCGCAATGGCTAACTTCTCAAGTAAGAGCTCCGGTCATGACGGCGCAGATTTCTGGCACTCTGCTATTTGCAAGCAGACGACTATAGGCGAAGAAGTGCTGGATTTATTAAAAGGCCCGGTAGATAAGTTTAAAGTCTTCTCGAGTTCTAATTCAAGCTCAAGCAATACAAGCTCATCAAATATTAATATCACAGCGAGCAATGACAGCGCAGTAAATTATTTAATAGAAGATGAATTAACGCTCACGGCATCGCCGGAAGCTTTAAACTCTAACGAGACTTTGATGCTCAGGGCAAGCTTGGACACTCCGGCAAGCGGAGATTTATTCATGACAATCAATACCGCGCACGACAACAAAATATTTTTATCGTTAAAGCCGAGCAACGATGCTAAAACTTTATTTGAAACTCAGATTAACGCCGCAAGTTTAGACGTTGGACTCAACGGAGCGCGATGCTTCGTAGAGGGCAGCGACGGATTTGTATATCTTTCAAACGGCGCATTGTTCATAGTCAAGCCGGATTTAAACGGCGCAAGCGTGACAGGCCTTGAGCTGTCAGACAGATTGGCAACAGTATTTACTCAAGTTGATTCAGCGGTCGGCGTTGGACTTTATGCAAAGCTCTCTGACGGGCGCGAATTTGACGTTGCATCTCCTAAGATGGGAACGGTCTGGACAGCCAGCGATCCAAGCATAGCCGAGGTTATGGACACGGGACTTATTAAAGGCCTCAAGGCCGGCAGCACTGCGCTCACTGCGAGTTATAGCGGCTTCAGCGTTACGCTCAGTGTTGATGTCATGGCTTCATACAGCAATAGCAACAGCAACGGCGATAATAATAAATCAAGCTCAAGCTCAAGCGGCGGATGCGATTTCGGCGTTGGAGTTTACGGATTGATATTTATTTTGGCTTTGTGCTTCAGTAAGGGATGCTTAAATTTAAAAATTTAAATAATATTTAAAAAATTTCAGCCGCAGCTTGATTGCAGAGCTGCGGCTTTATACTCTATATTCACTTCCCAAAATGCTGGACTATCGCAAGCACAAGCCCCATGATTATACCTACCCATGCCAAGTTCCAGCTAAATTTATTCTGCAATGCGTCAACCTTTGAATTGACGGCCTCGATTTTGCCCTCGAGACGGGCAACGCTTGTGTTAAAATTGCCCTGCATCTCGTTTGCAATGGCCTTGTATTCCTCAAGATTTTTCTCGATGCGCTCGTTCATAGCCCTAACCTCGCCCTTTAATTCAGACCTTAACTGGGCGTTATCCATTCTTATCTCCGCGAGCGTCTTTGCCATAAAAGACTCTATTCTGTCAATGCGCATGTCGCTGATTTTATCGTTTGCGTCGTCGCGATCCCGAAGGCTTTTAACCTGCATGTCAAATATTTCTTTAGTAACATACTGAACGTCCGGCATCTGCATCTCACTTCCTTATTAATAATTTAATTTATTTAATTATTATATAACGCACAGCATGAAGCCCCGTAAAAATAAATTAAAGCAGCTGATTAAACAGCTGCCGCTAAAAATTTTTAAAATATCTGCCGCCTCAATCCTGCAATCAGGCTGCGGGCTTTATCCTCTCTTCACTTCCAAAAATGCTGGACGATCGCAAGCACAAGCCCCATGATTATACCTACCCATGCCAAGTTCCAGCTAAATTTGTTCTGAAGGGTATCGAACCCAGTCTTAAGGGCTTTAACTTCACCGTTGATACTTTCCGCTATTGCCTTATACTCGGCCAAATTTTGGTCAATGCGGGCATTCATGACCTTGAGTTCTGACTTAGTTTCTTTAGTTTCATGTCTTAGCTCAGAGATCAGCTGAGCGTTTCCAATTTTAATCTCTGTAAGAGCTTTATCAACTAAAGCTTCCAGCCTTTCAATGCGCATATCGCTGATTTTATCGTTTGCTTCGTCGCGCTCTCGAATGCTCTTAACCTGCATGTCAAATATTTCCTTAAAATTTTTATAAAATTATAAATTATATTAAAGCTATTTCTCGTTTAATATATTTGCCTCGCAATTTTTTATCCAAGCGTCAATAAAGCTCATCTGCCCGTCCGTATGAAACCAATGTTCGCCGCACTTCATCACAGTTAGCATTGCGCTGTGATTTTCAGCAAATTCATTAAGCGTAGCAAAGCTCGTGATATTATCAAGTTCACCGTATAAAATCTGCGTCGGCACATTCCATATAACGGGATGCTCACGCACATAGCAAAGATATTCCCATGACAAATCTTCGCTAAAATCAGTATGAATAACGCCCCGCGACTTCAGCTCATCTTCATTAACGTTTGCTAAGCGCATCATGTCACAAATCAGCCGCTCCATATTCACAACCGGCGATATAAAATATGCTCTGCTTATCATGCTGTCAATTCCGGCGTTCATGCTGAAAAACGCGCCGATGCTCACGGCAATTAAAATAATATTTTGATATTTATGCTCTGACTTCAGCGTCTCGACTGCGGCGCGGATCTCAGCACCGGCTGCCCAAGGCGTATCAGCCTGATAGCCCAAACCAAAGACTTCAGAGTCAGGGAACAGCGGCATATAATGCATGCTCTCATCAGCGCTGCCGCCCTTGCCGTGAATATACAATACCGCAGATCTACACATCGAGATTTTTGACTAAATGCGCGTTGCTCACGATGAACTCGCGCCGCGGCTCGACCCGGTCGCCCATTAAAATATCAAAATATTCGTCAGCTAATAAATCATTATCAAGCTCGACATGCTTTAATATGCGATTAGCAGGATTCATGGTTGTGTCCCATAATTGATCAGGGTTCATCTCGCCGAGACCTTTATAACGCTGCACTGCAACTTTCGACGGGTCAGCCGCGCTGTCAACATGCTCGCGCAGCTCTTTATCCGTGTAGCAATAAATCACGTCGTTCTTGCCTTTGCCTTTCTGCACTCGGTATAACGGCGGCTGCGCTAAGTATAAATAGCCCTGCGTTAATAGCTGCGGCATGTGCCTATAAAAGAAAGTTAAAAGCAAAGTGCTGATATGTGCGCCGTCGACGTCAGCATCGGTCATGATAATAATTTTATGATAGCGCAGCTTGCCTGCGTCGAACTCATCGCCGATACCGCAGCCCAAGGCCGTAATTATAGTCTGAATTTCTTTATTCGCAAGCATCTTATCAAGCCTTGCTTTCTCGACATTTAAAATTTTGCCGCGCAATGGCAATATAGCTTGAAACGTCCTGTCGCGGCCTTGCTTTGCGCTGCCGCCGGCGCTGTCGCCCTCAACTATATATAATTCAGTATTCTCAGGATTTTTAGACGAACAGTCGGCTAATTTACCCGGTAAATTCAGGCCGGTCATCGCGCCCTTACGCACTAACTCACGAGCTCTCTTTGCTGCCTCACGGGCTCGCCGCGCCTTAAGAGCTTTATCAACTATCGCCCTGACTATATCCGGCCTATCTTCAAATATAATCTTTAACTCTTCGTACACAAACGTATCAACCGCGCTGCGTACCTCGCTGTTGCCGAGCTTAGTCTTAGTCTGGCCTTCAAACTGCGGCTCGCTTAACTTGACTGAGATTATGCAGGTCAAGCCCTCTTTTAAATCTTCGCCGCTCAAATTTTCTTCTTTGTCTTTAATTAATTTATTATTCCGCGCGGCCTCGTTTAAGGCTCGAGTTAATGCGCTGCGCAGGCCGGCTAAGTGCGTGCCGCCCTCGACCGTATGAATTAAGTTCGCATACGTAAATATATGCTCTTGATAGCCGTCGTTATACTCAAAGCCTACGTCGATTGCGTAAGTCTCGCGCTTTGCATTTACAATTTCTTTCTGCCCTGAGATTACTACAGGCGGAGTGAACAAAGGCGTCTTGTCACGGTCTAAGTATTGCACAAATGCGCTGATGCCGCCCTCGAAGTGATAGTCGCGGCTCTCGCCGGTGCGCTCATCAGTTACAAATATATGCAGGCCGGCATTTAAAAACGCAAGCTCCATGAATCGTGTCTTAAGCGTATCCATCGAGTGATGCACGTCCTCAAATATAGTGTCATCAGGCATATAATGAATGCGTGTACCCTGCCAGTCAGCAGGCTTACCGGCGCTCAAATCACTTACCGGCACGCCGCGTTCGAAGCGCTGCGAATACTCAAGGCCGCCCCGAGCTATGCTTATCTCAAGCCACTGTGATAAAGCATTCACAACTGAAACTCCTACTCCGTGAAGTCCGCCTGATACTTTATATGCGCCTTCACCGAATTTGCCGCCCGCGTGCAATACAGTCAAGACTACTTCGCACGTCGGCCTGCCGTTATACGGATGCGGCTCTATGGGAATGCCGCGCCCGTTGTCCTGCACTGTGATGCTCTCATCTTTATGAATTATCACTTCTATCTTGTCGCAAAATCCCGCCATCGACTCATCAACTGAATTATCTACGACTTCATATACTAAATGATGCAGGCCTCTTAAGCTTGTGTCGCCTATGTACATGCCAGGCCGTTTGCGCACCGCTTCAAGCCCTTCAAGAACTTTTATGCTGCCCGCTCCGTAAGTCTCAATATTTTTATTCTCTAAATCCATGCTGTAAATTAAAACTCCTTGCTAATTCTTGCTGTTTCTTGCTTTTAAAATTAAATATATTATACTACAGCGATATATTTTGAAATTTTTATTTAAAATTATTTAATTTTTAATTTAATTTAACGAAAGGTCTTTGTAACTTGAGCTTAAAAAATTTATTTGCAATTTGCGCTTATGAAATCAAGAAAGAATTTAAAAGCGTGCTAATAATTATTATAGCCTGCTTAGTTCAGGCGTTCGCCGTGCATTACTTCACGCTGCACTATCAATTTCCTGACTTGGGCATCTCAGGCTTGGCTGTGCTGTCATATTATTTATTTAACATATCTCCAAGCTGGCTTATATTAATCTGCAATATTTTATTATTAATCTGGGGAAGACGCGAATTATCCGACAGGTTTTTAATCTTGACTTTAATATCAGTCGGCATGTTCTCGCTTGGGTTATCACTATTTGAATTTTTAGATATAAAGCTCGCTTTACCTGAAGATAAATTCATGGCAACGATAATTACAGGCTTATTAAAAGGCATCAGCACGGGAATAATTTTTAACATAGGCGGCTCGACCGGCGGCCTTGATATTATAGCTATGGTAGTCAGGCGCAAACACGGCATTGAAGTCGGCCAGTTCTCTATTCTCGTTAATTTATTTATATTAGGCTTGTCTATAAGCGTCGTAGGACTTGAGGCAGTCGTTTACGGCGCAGCAGGCTTATACGTCAACGGTATTACGCTCGACAGCGTCACGCGCAGCTTCGACAAACGCAAGCAAGCATTTATAATTACAAACATTCCCGACGAGGTCAGCGAGTTTATTAACTCAAAGGGCAAGGGCGTAACGCGCTTGGACGGCATCGGCGCATACACCGGCCAGAAACGCCCGGTATTAATATCGCTGTTAGAGCCTCGGCAAGTCGTGCAGTTAAAATTATTTTTAAAAGAACGCGACCCTAAAGCCTTTGTGTCTATCTGTGACGCAACCGAAGTACTGGGTCAGGGCTTCAAGAGCTGGCGCAGCCTTTAATATTTTAATAATAAATTATAAACGCTTGCAATAAAATATTTACTATAATAATTTAAATGCCATTCAGGCATTTAATCCAGCTATGTCGTCAGCCATGCTTTAATTTTAATTTAATAATAAATTATAAACGCCTGCAATAAAATATTTACTATAATTCCTCCGGCTATGTCGTCAGCCATGATGCCATAGCCGGACGGCAGCCTTTCAAATAAATACACCGGCCACGGCTTTAATATATCTACTATTCTAAATAATACTAACGCCGGAATAATAAAACTCTTAGGCAAATACAACACTGCAAGCCATACGCCAACGGCTTCGTCTATTACTATGCAGCCCGGGTCGTGAGCTTTATTATAATTTGCGCCTAAAATTTTCTCAGCCCTGCACGAAGCCCATGTGCCTAAAATTATTATTAAAATAATTGCAAATATATTTACGTTAATCAATGCGCTTATCACAGCAGCAAACGCCGAGCCTAAAGTCCCGGGAGCCTTAGTGTAAAAGCCTATACGTCCCAGCGTCGCAATTAATACAGCAATTTTATCAAGCATAATATTAATTAATCCCTAAAAATTTATCGAGGTCAAAACGCGCCTGCTCTTGAGTGTCAAGCTTAATTGCGTTTAATCCGGCCTCACGCGCAGCGTTCACATTGCGTTCTATATCATCTATAAACACGCAGCGCTCCGGCTCAAGATTATATTTATTAATTAACGCCTCATAAATTCTTAAATCCGGCTTGATTAAATGCACATCGCACGAGAATATCCCGCCGTCTAAGAACGGCAAGAAATCCAACGCCTCGGGATTTGCGTTCATAATAATTTTCGAGTAATTAGACAAGAACAAAGCTCTAAAATTATTATTCTTAACGTGACAGATCCAAGGCACGGCAGTATTAAGCTTGATAATGCACTTGCCGATATGCTCAGGGCTGCACGCCGTTCTAATCTCACGCTCGCAGTCCGGCGCATGGCTCACAAACCCGTCTATAATTTCTTCGTCGCTCATAAGACCTATATCGAGCTCGTCCCATAGTTTATATTGCGGCCTGACGGGCGACGGCGACAGCCAGATTGCCCGCTCTACTTCAGCCCGCTTATCAAGCGATCCCATAGATGCTAACAGCTCATCAATATAAAGATGCCAGCCAAAATTTGCCAGCACGTTGCCTATGTCAAATATCACAGTATTAATATTTTTATTCATGCTATTAATCCGCAGCCTTCTAAAATTTTAATTTATAATTATTATACTATGCTTAAAATTTTAAATTTTTTAGACACAGAGATTTATATTTTAAATATCGCCCGCAGGCTGGACAGGCCGGTAAATCATAAATATTTAAAATTATTTTCGCCGGAGCGGCAGCAAAAGATTTTAAATTATAAATTCAATCCCGACCGCAACAGAACGCTTTACGCTGAGCTATTAGCGCGTAAAATTATTGCCCGCAAGCTTAGCGCAAATTTTCATGAGATTATCATAAACCGCGATGCAAGCGGCAGGCCGTTTATAGATAATAAATATAATCTGCACTTCTCGCTGTCGCACTCGGGCAATTATATAGCGTTAAGCATAGGCAAGCGGCCTAACGGCGTCGACATCGAGACAAGAGCTAATATAGATTTAAATATCGCTAAACGATTTTTCCTCGAGCATGAATATAAATATATTTTAAATCATCAGAACTCTCAACAAGAATTTTTAAAAATCTGGACGCTCAAAGAAAGCTGTTTAAAATGCTTAAATTTAAATAACTGGAGCAGTGTTGACACGTTTAAATTATTAAATAGCGATGCAAATCTTAAAGCAGCGAATTTCATTTTGCCTGATGCAATATGCGGCGTATGCGTGCAAAATAATTAATAATTAAAAGCTCCCGCAAAACTTCACGGGAGCAATTTTAAAATGTAAATTTTTAAATCTCTTCTATATAATTAATATAATCAAGCGACCGCAGAGCTTCGACTACCTCGCTGTGCTTTTCATACTCGCCGGCGTGACGCTCATAGACCGTCATCGAGACCGAGTAAACGCTCAAGCCTGAATTAGCATACGCCGGATTGGACTCTATATCGTCTATTCTCAGGCCAAGCTTTCTAATCGTACTTACAAAGTCCTGAAGATTGCTCGAGTTCTTAAGCTCTAAATGCACTTCAAAATGATTTGACCGTTCTTTTAATATAGCCTCGATTAACGGCAGCTTCGACAGCACGAATAATAACACCAGATATGACACAAGCGTAACCGTGTAAAATCCCGCGCCGATTGCAATGCCGACTATCCCGCACACCCAAAGGCCAGCCGAGGTTGTAAGGCCCTTAATCTGACTCTTAGAGCTAAACACTATGCAATTGCCGCTTATCATCGCTGCCGACACTACAGCTGCTGCCGACACTATCGCGAAGCTCTCGCCGGACTCATTAAGCAAACAAATATCAGTTATGGCAGCGACAGCCGAACCCAACGATACTAATATAAAAGTTCTAAGGCCGGCTGAATGTCTTTTGCTTGACCGCTCACAGCCGATAACCGCCGCCATTATTACCGCCATGACAAGCCTGAACAAGATAGAATATAAATTCACCCTCACCGACCACGGCCCTAACAACGCCGCTATCGGATCCTGCACTACTATGCTCATAATTTATATAAACTCCCTTAATTTATAAATTTATTTCTTTAATCTCGACCACATTCTATTGCGTATGGACTGCTGCGGCCTGTTGTCATCGCCTGAGTTTACAAACTGCGCGCTCTTCTCATGCTGCGGCAGCTCCGACTGAATTTCTTTAATACGCTCGATTAATAAATTCACTGCGTGTTCATGGCTGTTTACATAACTTAACGTCTTAACGTCTTCAGGCTCCGCATTATTATTATCATTATTATTAAAGCCATACGAATGCGACAGTGCAAGCGATAATTTAGCGCAGCCCGGGCCGATCAGCTCGTACAACACGCTCGATGCTAATATCACAGTGCGAAGCGCACTGCCCATACCGCCGCCTAAAGTCCTTGCGCCGAGTTCAGCAAGACCTATTGCAACTCCGGCCTGCGGAATTAACGCAAGACCTAAATAATTCCGCACTAACGGCGGCTTGCCGGTGATTAAGCAGCCCATAAATGCTCCGGCATACTTGCCTGCAATCCTGACTAAAAAATATACAACTCCGATAGTCAGCAGCGACGATGAGCCGGATTTTCCAGCTGCAAATAACATCCCTAAGTCAAAGCACACGCCCGACCTAACAAAAAATAATACTAAAAACGGCGGACTGAAATAATTTAATTGCTTAAATAATTTATCGTCCTGAGTGATATTAATATACACAGTGGCCATGGACATGCAGCCTAATAACGGCGATACTCCCGCAAGCTGACACACTCCGCAGAATGCAAATAACACTGCAACTGCAATTATTAGCCTATTATCAGTCGAGCGATTTTCAGGCAATAAAATTTTCAGCACAAAGCCTAATATTCCGCCCAATATAAAAGACCCGATATTAATTAATATAGGCGTTACGACAGCGCTGACATTAAAATTTGCGCTTGCAAGCGAAGCCAGCGCAACAGATATGGCCATGCTATAGGCCAATAAGCCAACTACGTCATCAAGCGCAACGACCTGCAGCAAAGTATTAACAAAGTCGCCCTTAGCGCCGGTCTGCCGGATGGTCATCATCGTTGAAGCAGGCGCAGTGGCACTGGCCAGAGCCGCTATCACTGCCGAGAACGCCAAGTTCATTCCCAGTACGTAATATGCAGCAATAAATACAAATATAGACGCTACGCACGCCTCAAGTATAGTTATAATTAAAACCTTTGCCCCATTGCCGCGCAGCGCAGCAAATCTAAAGAATTGGCCGGTGCTGAACGCTATGAACGCCAGCGCAATATCCGGCAGGAAGCCCGTGTTGTCCGCGACTGCCTGCGGCACTAAATCAAGACAGTACGGCCCGATTAATATACCGGTCACGATATAGGCCGTTACGTTCGGAAGTTTTAATAGCTTAGTAACACGCGTTAAAGCAAAGCCGCAAAATAACATTATTGCGACAGTAATTACTCCGGCTGCCGCCGGTGACCCGTTACGAAGCGTTAAAGAAATTTCATGCAACATTTTATTTATTATTTACATGCAGAGCTAAGCAAGCCGCCGCACAAACACTGCAAACCTCCTTTATCATAAATTTAAATAATAAAAATTTGCCCCCCGTTGCAAGCTGAGGGGCAAGAAGTAAACGCTATATATTCTATCACAAGTTATAAAGAAATTTACAATTAAGAAATTATTAAAAATTACTTAATTTAAATTTTATTTTGCCGCCAGCTCTAAAATTTTTAATGCCATGCTCGTGCCGAGTTCCATTGCCTGAACCGGAATAAATTCAAAACGGCCGTGATAATTATGGCCGCCGGTGAATAAATTCGGAGTGGGCAGGCCGCGCCATGTTAAAGCTGCGCCGTCCGTGCCGCCCCGCATGGGAATTATATTCGGCTCGATATTAAGCTCACGCATAGCGTTTAACGCCATGTCAACAACTTCCATGTGATCTTTAATTTTATCGGCCATGTTGTAATACTGGTCTTTAATCTCAAGTTCAAAGCGCTCTGCGCCGTACTTATCCCGCATCCAGTCAACGCACTTTTTAATAAATTCTTTACGCGCATTAAATTTATTTAAATCATGGTCGCGAATAATAAAATGCAGCGCTGCGTTCTCGCAGTCGGCTTTAAATTCAAGGCAATGATAATAGCCCTCGTACTTCTCAGTCGTCGCGGGCGTCTCGTTAGCCGGCAGCATCGATAATAATTCATGCCCAAGCGTAACTGCGCTTAACATTAAACCCTTTGCCGTGCCGGGATGGACTGACCGGCCATGAATTTTAATATCCGCGCTGGCCGCGTTAAAATTCTCATAGCACAGCTCGCCGACCGGGCCGCCGTCAAGCGTATATGCGAAATCAGCTCCAAATTTCTCAATGTCAAGACCTTTCGCCAGCTCGCTGACTTCTTCATCGGGCGTGAACGCAACTTTAATATCGCCGTGCTTAAACTCAGGATGCTCAAGCACATAATCGACCATGCCCATTATCTCAGCCATACCGGCCTTGTTATCAGCACCTAATAAAGTCGTCCCGTCAGTCACAACTAAGTCTTGGCCGATATAATTTTTCATGAATGCAAAGTCGTTCGGCGATAATACAACATTTAAATCTTTATTTAATATCACATCGCCGCCCTGATAATTTACCTCAACCCGTGCTTTAACGTCTTTGCCCGATGCCTCAGTTGCGGTGTCCATGTGCGCGATAAAGCCAATGGCCGGAACTTTTTTATCAGCAATATTAGACTTAATGCAGCCGGTGACATACGCGTGCTCAGTTATATTAACGTCACTAAGCCCGCGATCATTAAGCTCTCTGACCATCTCACGCGCTAAGTCCCACTGCCCGGGCGTACTCGGCACAGTGTCCGCGTTCTCACGCGACTGCGTGTCGTATTTTACATACTTCAAAAAATGCTCAAGCGTTGTGTACATGATTTATTCATGCCTTCTTTAATTAAAATTTTTTATAATAGCTCTGAAGCTTGCTGATAGTATTATGCACTTTATTCACAAGCTTAGAATTGCCCGAACTATAGCCGCGAACTCCGGCGCTTATATCTTTATTGCCGCGGTAACCTGCAAATATTTCCGTGCCGATTAAAATATTTTCGCGCGGATGCGTCAGCATGTCCTTAGCGTGATTAATCGCCGGATAGCTGCGTCTAATATGATCCTTGTGATACTTCCAGCGCACCTGCATTAAGCCATAGTCTCCGCCCTTTGACACCGCCTTAGTATTGACAGTCGATTCATGAACTATCAGCGCGGCAATCGCAAACGGGTCTTGATTAAACTTGTCGCACGCCTCGATAACGTAATTAGCGTAGCTCTCAGCATCTCTATTGCTCAGCCTCGGATTAGTTTCCTTAAATAATTTAACTATGCTCTTAATCTGCAGAGCTTTATTATTATATTTATAATTTTTATCCTTCACCGGCTGCAGAGTTGCAAGGCTGCTCTGCTTCTTGCCGCGCTTCTTTTTAGCATAGGCAGCATCAAGATTAACTGCAAATATCAGCGCAAATATTAATAAAAATCCTAAAAATCTTTTAATTTTCATATCAATCTTCTTCCTATTTATATATAACTTACTTTACATTCAGTCTCACGTCGCGCAGTGACTTAAGGCCGACCTCACCGATAATATTATTGCCTTTGCCGTAGCGCTTGACTGCCTCACGCCATGAGCCGTCCTCGCTGGGCGCGTACTCAGCCATGGCCTTACGCAGTGCGACTAACGCCGTGTACATTCCCTGCACAGCCGATAAATATTCAGTCCTTACAGACCTATAGCTCACCTGCGCATTAATTAAATCAATCTGCGCACCCATTCCTTCCGTGTACATTAACTCAGTGATGCGCAGTTCCTCTTCAGCGCGTTCAACCTGACGCTTCCTGTCAACTTCAATCGCCGAGGCGTTCTTCCAGTTGTTAAGGGCGACGGCAATATCGCGCCGCGTCTGCTCTTCCAAATCCTTTAAATTAGACTCGCTCTGCTGAATTAACCTGTCCGAGTTCATGACGTTATACTTAGTGTTATTACCGTCAAAGAACGGCATATTTAACGTAATCGATGCGCCGACTTCCTTCTTCTGCGGCGTAGTGAACGTATCAGGGTCAGCCCATGCGCTCCACTGGAATCCAAAGTCCACCGTCGGCGAGAGACCTTTAGCCCGTAACTTCTTTATCACTTTAGTCTGCTCGGTCATGATACGGGCAGCGCGGACGTCGGGTCTTACTTTCAATGCCGTATCATAGTCTATATCTACATCAAACTCCGGCACTTGCAAATTCTGCTCGATAGGCTCAACGTCGAGGCCGCCGGCCAGATACGATAAATTCGCAAGCAAGTTCTGATAGCTTGTCTCAGCCTCTTTAACTAAGCTCTCCGCCTGCACAACCTGCGCCTCACTGCGCACTATGTCAAGTCTCGGCACTAACTCCTGCTTATACTTCTCCATTGTGACGCGATGATTTTCAGCCCGCTGATTTAAAACTTCCTGCTGCAGCTTCACGTTCTCACGCGCAAGCACGGCGCCCCACCATGTCTCCTCGGCTGTTGCAAGCAAGGCGTTAAGGCCGGCGTCGAACTGCGCCCGTGCAGTCTCATAGCCTAATATGCTTTGCTGTTCGCTCAGGCCGTATATGCCTGATATGTCTATACGATGCGTAAGCTGGAACACTAAACTTCCTGCCGTCGCATTACGGCCGCCCATCGCATCATTCTTGGACAGCCATACGCCGTTCAATGCACCTCCGAAACTCGGCCTCTGCGAACTCACCGACGCAAGCACTTCATAATATTTTGCTTCAACGCTCTTAATCCCAGCCTGCAGCTCATGATTATTAAGCAATATCTCACGCATGTAATCATTCAGCTTCATCTTCACCGACGCCTGCGCGTCATGAGCAGCCAAAGCAATTATCAAAATTAAAAGCCCAAACTTTTTAAGCAACAAGTCAGCAACTCCTTTAAAACAAAAATTAAAATTATTTTGTTATATTATAATTATGTAAACTAAAATTTAAATAGTTATAATTACTTGACTTGAAAGGTTGATGAAAGAATTAAAGCCATCTGCGCACGGCTTTAAATTTTTAATTTTTATTATGGATGCTAATATAAATTTTATTAATTTAATTGCTGAAGAACTTAACTTAAAGCCTGAACAAGTCGGCGCGGTGCTGAAGCTTTTTGATGAAGGCTGTACCGTGCCGTTTATTGCGCGTTACCGTAAAGAAGCGACCGGATCACTCGACGAAGTTTTAATAACTGCCGTTCGGGACAAAAATTTAAAATTAATCGAGCTTAATAAGCGGCGCGATGCGATTTTAAAATCGCTGCAAGAGCGCGGGCTATTAACTCAAGAGCTTGAGCAAAATATTTTAACAGCGCAGAGTTTAACGCAGCTTGAAGATCTTTACTTGCCGTTTAGACCTAAGCGCCGTACAAGGGCGTTAATTGCAATCGAGAATGGCTTAAAGCCGCTGGCCGAATTAATATTTAATCAAGATTTAGATTTTAATCCGGAGCAAGCCGCAAATAATTTCATAAATGAAAATATAAAAGACATAGACGATGCGTTGAGCGGAGCTTGCGACATCATAGCCGAGCAAGTCAGCGAGGACGCAGATGCGCGTTATGCCATGCGCAAATTATTTGCCCGCCGGGCAATTTTAAAAAGCACGTGCGTCAAAGGCAAAGAGTCAGATCAAGAGGCGTTAAATTATAAAGACTATTTTGAATATGCGAGGCAGGCCGCATCCATGCCTTCACATCAGGTTCTTGCAATTTTTCGGGGTGAACGCGAAGGATTTTTAAACGTTACGGCAGCACCGCCTGACGATAATGAAGCGATTGCAATTTTAAAATCGCGCTTTATTAAGAATAACAGTCAAGCTGCAAAACTTGCAGCATTAGCAATAGAGGACAGCTATAAAAGATTATTAAAAAGTTCTATTGAGACTGAGCTGCGCAATGCGTTGAAAAAGCGGGCCGATCTCGAGGCTATAAAAATTTTTGCCGGTAACCTGCGTGAGCTGTTAATGGCAGCGCCGCTTGGCCAAAAGGCAGTGCTTGCGATTGACCCAGGTATTCGCACAGGCTGCAAAGTCGTGTGTCTCGACGCGCAGGGCAAATTGCTGTATCACACCGTGATATTTATTAATAATAATAATTTGCTGCAGGCAGCAGAAATTATTAAAGAATTAATTAATAAATATAAGCCCGAGGCAATAGCAATAGGCAACGGCACGGCAGGCCGCGAGACCGAGAGCTTTATTAGAGATTTAAATTTAGAAAATATTATAGTTGCTTCAGTGAACGAGAGCGGCGCGAGTGTGTATTCAGCGTCGGAAGCAGCGCGGCGTGAACTGGGCGAGTATGACGTCACTGTAAGGGGCGCGGTGTCAATAGGCCGAAGGCTGATAGACCCAATGGCCGAACTCGTCAAGATAGAGCCTAAATCAATAGGCGTAGGTCAGTATCAGCATGACGTAGATCAAAAAGAATTAAAGCAAGCGCTTGATGACATAGTTATATCATGCGTAAATGCTGTAGGCGTTAATGTCAACACTGCAAGTCCTGAAATTCTGGCTTATATATCAGGGCTAAATAAAAATACAGCAAGTCAGATTATAAAATATCGTGATGAGAACGGCGCGTTTAAATCCCGCGATGAGTTAAAGAAAGTGCCGCGGCTCGGCCCTAAGAGCTTTGAACAGTGCGCAGGCTTTTTGAGAATTCTTAACAGTGAAAATATTTTAGATGCAAGCGCCGTGCATCCCGAGAATTATAAATTAGTCGAGCAGATGGCCGCATCGCTGAACTGCAGCGTTAAAGATTTAATTAAAAAGCCTGAGTTGAGATTAAAGCTTAAGGCTAATTTAGATAAATTTATAATAAAAGATAAAGTCGGGCTGCCTACGCTGCAGGATATATTATCAGAGCTGGAACGTCCGGGCCGCGACCCCAGAGCCGAGTTTAAAGTTTTTAATTTCAGTCCGGACGTTCATGACATAAGCGACTTAAAGCCAGGCATGATATTGCCCGGGATTATAACTAATGTAACTGCGTTCGGAGCTTTCATTGATATAGGCGTTCATCAGGACGGGTTAATTCACGTGAGCAAAATAGCTGATAAGTTTATAGATAACGCAAGCGCTTATTTAAAGCCAGGCCAGCAGATTAACGCAGCTTTAATAACAGACGTAGATGCTAATCGCAGGCGAATATCTTTGTCGCTGAGAAAATCGGATTTAAATAAATATAAAAATTAAAAAATTTAATTAAGGGAATAATAAAGCATGAGACACGTTGACGTAATAGTAATAGGCGGCGGGCCTGCAGGGCTGATGGCAGCAATTCAAGCGGTCAAGGTCGGCGCAAGCGTTATATTAATCGAGAAGAATTTAAATTTAGGCGAAAAATTATTAATCTCAGGCCGCGGCCGCTGTAATTTCACAAATTCAGAGCCTGACGTTCAAAAATTTTTGTCGCGCTATAGTTCTTCAAGCTCTAATTATAAATTTTTAAACTCAGCATTCAGCAAATTTAATCAAAAAGATGCCGAGGCGTTCTTTAACTCGGTTAACGTACCGACGGTGCATGAGCGCGGCGGCAGAATTTTTCCGGATGAGAGCGTCAAGCCTGATGTAAAAGGCGGCCAGATAATTTTAAACGCGCTGCTTAATTTATGCAAAAAATACGGTGTGCGCATATTAAGGCGGTCGCCTGTCATAGGCTTTGATATTGATAATAATAATAAAATTAAACGTGTTATCACACGCGACGATGAGATAGAATGCGGCAGCGTGATTATAGCAACCGGCGGCCGGTCATATCCTAAGACCGGTTCAACCGGCGACGGCTACAGCTTAGCAAGCAAGCTCGGCCATAATATTATTAAAATCTATCCGGCCTTAGTACCGGTAAAGATTAAAGAAAGCTGGGTGAAGCTCGCAAGCGGCTGCGACTTGAAGAATGTAAATTTAAGCGTGTATAAGGCCGGTGAGAAAATTGCGGTTCGTTTCGGTGAGATGGAGTTCGCGCCATTCGGCATCAGCGGGCCGATAGTAATGGATTTAAGTTCGCATATTCCGGACTGGATTGAGCCTGAAGACAGTGATGACGTGCTGCAGTTCTCGCTTGATTTAAAGCCTGCATTAACGCATGAAGTTCTGCGTAATCGCATAGCAAGCGACTTTAATAAATTCGGCAGCAAAACTTTCGCGCAGGTGCTGCGTAAGCTCATGCCGTCGAAAATTATCAGCATTGTACTCGAGCTGTCGGACGTGCCGCATGACAAACCGGCGGCGTATATCTCAAGTGAGGAAATTCACGATCTGGCAAATTTAATAAAAGATATTCGCATGACGTTAGATAATTCTAATCATGACTGCGGCTTATTAAGCTTTAATCATGCTGTAATAACTCGCGGCGGCATTGACTTAAAAGAAGTTGATCCCGGGACGATGCAATCTAAGCTGTGTGAGAATTTATATTTCGCCGGTGAGATTTTAGATTTAAACGGCCCGTCCGGCGGATTTAATTTGCAGCTATGCTGGAGTACCGGCTACGTTGCAGGCATGAGCGCAGGATTAAATTATAAAAATAATAAATAATTAATAACAGGGAGTGATTGAGTGCTTTATATATTAATCGGCTTATTTTTCGCGGCGGCATTCGGAGCATTGATGAAGGCGAGGTACAAGAACGGTGCTGAAAATAATAATAATGCTGAGAATGCAAGTGAGAATGCAGAGAGTGCAGCGCCTGTTGTTAATAGCTTAGGTGTGCCAGTGCCCGGCGTTGCAGCTATCGAGCCTGATTTGGACTCGGCGCTGTCAGTGAAGCCTATATCATCGCCCGACACTGTTTCAAGCGCGACGTACTCAAGTGCAGCGCCGTTAAGCGCGGGCAGCGATTCACCGTATGGCTACGGTGCAGCTCACGAGGCCAAGCAGAAGACTAAACCGGCTGCTAATTTACTGCGCTGGTGCGGCCGCTCAAGCTCTATTAAAGTAAACGAAGGCCAAGAAAATGAATTTGAAGTTTTAAATCCGGTAACGTACTGGTCAAATGGCCCAAGCACTGTTAAAGAACCCTGCTGTATAGACATAACGCTTCCGGTTGAGTTCCTTGCCCCGGGCGACCCGCTGCCGTCCAAAGGCGCAGTGAGTTATGCTGAGATGACACCCGTGCAGCGCGGAATTTATTTGACATGGCTCGCCGGCGGCCGCATCCAGCCGCCATTACATTTATGCTATCCGGCTATTTGGCTTTATGGCCTTGAGCGCCGCGCTGTCGCCGACAGATTAGATTTAGGCGTATGTATATCAGAAGCGTTTAGAATGCTGCCGTTAGCCCGCTGGGACGAAGTGCTGAAAAATTATATAAATTTTATAACTTGGCTTGCTGTAAAAATTTGGCTGCCTGAAGATGAATTATTAAATTTATGTAAAAAAATTCAGACAGTGCCTGATGAGTTATTAAGCATGTTAGTAAGCTCTTACGCAAATTCAAAGCTGCCTTTGCCTTCAGCCGTAGCGTTTACGGTCATGCGGACGAGCGCGAAGTTAAGACGTGCTGCATTGGGCGACAATGCATTTGAGCTGCCGCACTCGGACGAAATTTTACAGCAGTTCACGCCGATATATAAAAACGCTTGCTCAGGCGGCATGGTCTTGCCCAAGACAGATAAAATCATTACGCTAACTTACAAGCCGACCAACCCGTCGTTAAATAAGCCTATCGAAGACGAGCGCGAAGCTAAGTCTAAGAAGGCAAAGCAAGAGGCCGACGCAACTATAACTATTCCGAACTTTTTTGATAATTTAGATGCGTTCACGCCGCTAATAAAAGTCTGGCGGGATTTTGCGCCGGGTATAAAATTGCCGAAGTCAGAGCCTGAGACCGCAGCTGAAAGCTTAGAAGAGCGGCCGGACTTTGAGCAGTTCTTGCTGTCGCTGATTCCCAACGGCAATGAAAATGCGCCGCTAATCTCAAGTATTGCTGCACTGGGTGATTTATTAAATTTAACGCATCCTGATATTAATAATGTAACTAACGAGAACATAGACGAGTATAAATTAAGAGGCCGCGACCGCAAGACTATACTTGATACTATTGCTATCGAGGGCTGGCAGATCGTCCCGAACTTGAGCCTATCAGGCCGCGAGTATTACTGGCACGATAAATTATTATATTTGCCTATTGAGTTCGGCGCGGTGTTATCGCGTGACTATTACGCCTCATCTTATTTGCTCGAATTTATTTGCTCACTGTGCGAGGCCGCAGGCTCTATGCTTGACGTTAAAAATTTTGATTTATTGCGGGCAAATTTAAATAATTATTTTAATTTAAGCGATGACGAGAACTCGAGATTAAACGCGCAAATAGTGTTAAATATCCCAGCGGCGTATAACCCCGAATATTACGGATCGCCTGTGCAGATATGGCTTGCTGATCCGGCAGCCCGCGCGAGTGTGCGCGATTTCATAATAGAATTATTAAACACTTTGCCCGGCGGCCCGAGTATTATTAAAGTCATCACGCCATTGCTTAACGTATCGCTTGACGTCCCGCCGCAAGACCCTAACAATCCGGCAGAGCTTGAAGAGCCGAAGACCCGCGGCGCAAATATATTAGCTTTGCTCGAGCCTTTATTTAAAAATTCATGATATAGTTATATAAATTTAATTTAAAACAGGAGGGTTTTAAATTGTTTAAGCGTTTAAGTTTTAATTTCAGCAAGAATTTCTTTGCTGCGGTTTTAATTGCGGTTCTTGTATGCTCAGCGGGCTATGCAGCGCCGAAGCGCAGGCCGAGCCGTCATCCTAAGCGTTATTATAATTATTCGCAGGAGACGCACAGCCTGTTCAGGGAGTTCAAGGACTTCAAGGACTATTATAATCAGCACGCCCGTCATCCGCACGCAGCCGTGAGATTATATTTCTACGGCGTGTTTGCGTTCACTGAGGCGGTGCGCACCGGCGATAAGCACTGGGAACGCGAGGCAAGCAAGATGATTAGATACGCATTGCACTCTGACAATCCCATCGAGAACTCGCCGAGCCTGTCTGAGTTAGTAAGACGCTTGCGTGACCCGGGCAGCGCCCACATCTTCAGGAGTTTCTTAACCGGCACATCGCCTGAGAATAACTATACGCCTAAAGGCGGCATGGGCTCTATCAGGGACGGCAGCTTCAGAATTAATTTTGTAAACTCAAGGCCGCAGATCGAGCGCGATGATCTGAAAGTATTAATTAAGAGCTCCGGCGCTGACAGCCCGCGCACTGTTTACACATCAAGATACGACGACGGCCGCTGGTATGTAACCAACCCGAGCAGCACTTACGTTCAAGTCGCCCGTCCGCATCACGACGACTACGATAACAACCGCCCGCGTCATCACCGCCGCTCCCACGATGCCGACTATGATTAATAATTAATTTAATATTTTATAATTTTATATTAGACTTGTTCACTAACTAAGATAAAAACCGCGAAAATTCAAATTTTCGCACAAATATTTTCAATATTTTTATAAGTTAGTGAACAAGTCTATTTTATAGCTAAAAAACTTATAAAATAAAAAGGCAAAGTTAGAGAAATTTTATTGTTATGGATGGTGATTTTTTATGGCGTGGTTGTTTTGGGGAGCGCTGCGGGTTATTATATTTGGTTTGGGAGTGTTGTTTATTCTTGGTGCGCTTTATGCTGTCGGGGAAAGTGATCTACAAGTGGCACTTATATTATTCATTATTGGTGCGGGACTTATGTATTATGGTTATTATGGGTTTAACTCGAGCGCCGCTTCCGAAGCAGTGAAAACGCCGACAGCAATATCTCAGCAGCAGGTGCAGCCCGAAGCAAGTAAAGCACCGTCAGCAATATCTCAACAGCAGAAGCAGCCGGCTTCGCCGGAAAATATTGAAAATCAAGACGTTGACATAATGAAAATTATAAGACAATCAAAATAAATACAGAAAGTGAGGCTACACAATGAAACACCGTGTAAAAATTTTTGCAGTAATTGTCTTGTTGCTTTTGTCCGTGGCAGCAGCGGCTCAGTCTGCCGAACAGATTTTGCCGTCTGAGATTTCAGACCGCTGGGGCGAATTGACCGGCACTCTTTCGCTTGCTTTTGCAAAGCGCGATATGCCCGTAAAACTTGTTGTGAAAGACAATGAGAGCTTGAAAGCTCAGGGAGAAGCTCTGAAGACCAGCATAGGGACTTCAGAATTTGAGGCCGAGCTGGTAAAGTGGACTGAAGAGTTTGAGACGGGGGCAAAGGCCGAAGCATCACAGATTGAAGCTCTTGAAAGAGAGAAACAAGATCTTTTGAAACAGCGCGGCGAAGCTCCGGAGAAAGCGTGGCTTAGGAAGACGCGCCCTCAAATTGATTTAAAACTTGGAGAAATTGAAAATAGTCTTTTAATCCGAAGGGCAAGGCTCAACAGGATAAATCAGGCTGTTTTGAGAGAGCTTAAAACGACCGTTGCCGAATCAGATGATCAAAAGCCGAATGCGCGTTACAGCAAGGCGCTCGATAAGTTGGAGAAACAAATTCAGGACAATATTTCCGCCATTGAACTTGAAAATGAACGCTTGCGCGGAAAGACAATAAATCAGCTTCTTGACAAAGCAATTGAAATTCTTACGTCGGAAGAAGTCAAAAATTTCCGTCATAAAAATGAAACGCTGAAACAGACGCTTCGTAATCTCCAGTTTGAGCTTGATAAGCTTCAAAATCAGCAGTTGAGCGCAAAAGGAAGAGATTTAGAGATTATAACGAAGCGCATTGCTGAAATTGAACAGCAGATCCCGATGACGCAGCAGGCCATTAAAGCTTCAAAGATTGCAATGATTGAAACATTGCAAAAGACGGACTTAAAACTGACTTCTTCGCAATGGAATCATCTTTTCTCTTTTGTTACCGGCGATGACTATCTCCAGAACGCAGCGATCTTTGCAAGTGTCAAGACTGTTATGGAACAGCTTGCTTCTCTCATGCGTAAAAATCAGGGAAATATTGAAATTGAGAACCGTTATCTCGGGATACGGATTGTGCTTTACGACCTCTTGATTTATATTTACGGGGACTTTATAACGAAAATTAACGATTTGTATATTCCTCAGCTTAATAAAATTTTAGCCGAAGCAGAGGGAACATATAAACTGTCTCTTGAGGCCAGAGACCGCTACAGCACCGACCGTAATAAAAAAGCCGCCCAAAGGGCTGTCCAGACTACAGAAAAATTGTTAAAGGCAGGAAAATTGTATGTCGATGTTCTGAAACGTCAGCGCGAAAGTGCCGAAAAAACATTGGCGCTGCTCCGCGAAGACCGCGATTTTCAGTAATTATATTATCAGGTTGAACAAAGCGCCAGTGCGGTCATCGTTCTGATCGAAACGGGACTTGAACATTTTGAATCTATACAGAAATTGTCAATTCCTGAACTTGAAATGTTTGATGACAACAGCATTGCAGATGAACTGGACACAATTAACTCGCAGCTTCAAACAATGATTGCTTCAGATTCTATTTCACAATAGACGAGACGCCCGCAGGCATTAATCGCCATGAAGAGTTTAGAGCAGAGTTTAGAGCTGAGGCGAGGCTGTAAAGCTGCAGGATTAAAATTAAAGCAGCATAATATTTAATTTTAAATAATAATAAAAGGGGCTGGAAATTCATCCAGCCCCTTTTATTTTAAAATTTTTTTAAGCTAAATTAAATTATTTCTTGCGGACGATGCGCTTTGCCGGGGTCTTAGTTGCTGCCTTTTTAGCGGCGGCCTTGGGCTGAGGAACGGGCTTGCCTAAGGCATACGGCGCGCACTTCGCGGTAGCGTGACCGGCGACTATGCCTGAAAACGTCTTCTGGGTAGCATCCGAGCTGCCGTCATAGACCGTGCCGTGAATCTCATTGCCCAGCATGTCATAATGTCTTAAATAAGTCATTGCGAACTGCTTGCCGTCGGCTGTGTACTCATAGCCGTACTCGGTGAAGTAAAGGCTGCCTGCAACCTCGGCTGACAGACCGTACTTTGACATAAGCAAATCAATCGTCTCTTCTTTGATGGTCTCGTTGGTGTAGTACTTTCTGGAGATTGCAAACGGTGCGCCGTCATCGGTCTTGCCGTAGTCAACGATCCACCACGTCATCTTGTTCTTGTCCTCGCCGAGTCTCCTGACCTTCGCCTGATCAAATGCAAACGCCGAACCCGCAATGCTCAGCACTAACGCAACTAATAAAACGCTTAACACAAACTTCTTCATTTTCAATACACACTCTGCCTTTCGTAAATTCTTAAAATAAATTTTAATTATTAAAAAGCTTTAGCTATTTTAACACATAAAAATTTTTTATTGCCTAAATTTCAATTAAAATAAAAATTTAAATTAAATTAAATTATTTATTCTCCAAGCATCATAAGCGCGAAGACCTTTGCGTTATTCACTAAATATTTTATCTCTATATATTCATCGGGCTGATGCGCCGCGCTCTCGATCTCCTGCGACCATACGACCGCCGGAATGCCTTTGCGCCTAAATAACGCTGCGAACGTGCCGCCGCCTATGCCGCCGGTCTTCGGCGTGATATTTAATACTTGCTTAACAGCATTAATTAAAATTTTCGCGACGTCACTATCTGCGCTCGTAGGCTCGGCTGCGTCAGACCTGTCAACTTCAAGCTCAATCTTCGCACCGGTTCTTTGCTCAACATCTTTTACAACTTTATTTACTGCATTAAACGCCTCGTCAAGAGACACCGAAGGCAATACGCGGCAGTCAAATTCAAAGCGCTCTTTGCCCGGGATAATATTCGTACTCGGCACGTTGGCAAATCTGCGCGTCGGCTCGAAAGTCGACACGTCAGGATTAAATCTGTCATCGCGTATCGCTCCAAATGCTTTATGCAGCGCCTCGTCAACTTCGACCGCTAAGATATTTGCAGCTCTGCAGGCGTTAAGCCCCGTGTTAGGCCGCGACGCGTGCGCTTGCCTGCCGTTCACCGTGAAAATTAATTTCCACATTGCCTTCTCAGCTATCTCGATAAAATCGCCGTTCTCGTTGCCCGCATCCGGCGCGATAACCAAATCATCAGTCTTAAATAACCCGCGCTCGATAAGCGGCTCAAGCCCGAAATGACTTCCCATCTCTTCGTCAGCTACAAGCCCTAAGTTTACAGTATATTCAGGCTCAAGCCCAGCGTTCATTAACGCCTTCAGCGCAAATAACGACGCAATTAAACACATCCCGTTATCACTAACGCCCCGACCGTATAACCTGCCGCCTTTCACTATGGGATCATACGGATCATGCGTCCACGCACTTCTGTCGCCTTCAGGCACTATGTCCATGTGACTTAATATGCACAGCCTGCGCTTATTTTTTCCAGCTCTCTCGACAAACAGCGACGGTCTGTTGCCGGTCTGCGACTTCGCGTCATCTACATATTCCCATTTCACTTCGCCAAGGCCAAGCTCTTTAACAATCTTTTCAAGCTCAAGAGCCTTTTGCTGCTCGCCAGTGCCGCCGTTATGAGGCGATACCGCCGGGATTTTACAAATCCGCGTAAGCGCCTTTACCATATCATCCTGCAGCGCTTCAACTTCTTTTAAAACTTTTAAATTATTATTCATGATTAATTAATTTCAGCCTCTTTTTAAATTTTTTAAATTAAATATATCTCACCAGTTCGGCCTCGCTCTTGCTCTCTAAGTGCCTCGGGCTGGGACCCATGGCCGGATAGCCCAACGGGAACAAAGCGATTAAATCATAGTCGGCCATGTCAGGCAATAATTCCGCAAGTTTCGGCGCATCGAAATATCCTACCCACGTGCTGCCCAGACCTAAATCATGCGCTTCAAGCATTATCTGCGTCCCGACTATCGACGCGTCAACATCTGCAAAATTTCTGTTGTCAAACGGCCTGACCCATGCAGTTTCTCTCTTGCCGCCCAACACTAAAATAACTTTTGCATCAAAACTATAATGCGTAGTGCTTTTAACTTTCTCTAAATTTTCAGCGCTCTTCACTACCCAGATTTTAAACGGCTGCTTATTCACTGCCGTCGGTGCGCACATCGCCGCCTCTAAAATTTTTGCGATCTTCTCGTCCTCGACCGCCTGCTCCGTGAACTTCCTGCACGAGTAACGAGCTTTCGCAAGCTCAAGAAAACTCATCTCTAAAATCTCCTTTAATTTTTAAAATTTAATTAAATTTATTATTAAATAAATTTTAAAAATTATTATAATATTCTTGATTTTAAATTCAAAAATTATTTTAAGGGCGGGTATTT
Source organism: Synergistaceae bacterium (assembly GCA_017470785.1). Lineage (GTDB taxonomy): Bacteria > Synergistota > Synergistia > Synergistales > Aminobacteriaceae > JAFUXM01. The sequence goes on along the minus strand of JAFUXM010000161.1, from coordinate 6,999 downwards.
TGGAAAGGCTTGTGTGAAAAATTTTTTATTCTATAATTTCAAACTCGATTGGTGAGTCCTGAGTGTCTATAATATACGGTACGACTAATATCACGGCCTGATTTTTATTATATTCTTGAAATTTATATTTAAATAAGCTGCCTAATAAAGGCGTGTCACTTAATACTGGGATACCGGCGCGTCTTGTCGCTTCGCTCTCGTGAAACAGGCCGCCTATCACAAATGGCTCGCCGTCATGCACAAGTAAATTAGTAGCGACGCTGCGCTTTGACGTCCTTGGCATTTGCTCACCGTTGCTGCCCGTTATCATCTCGATTACGTCTCCAGTTTGAATATCTATCTTCATGCTGATTAAATTATCGCGGCCTATGCGCGGCGTTATTAAAAGCTGCGGGCCGACGGTCTGCGTTCCCCATTCAGTGTTGCCCGCTTCGTCATGTTCTTTTATATACGGATACTCTTCAGTCAGGCTAATCTTTGCCTCTTGGCCGCTTATCGCAGTCACCGAAGGACTGGCAATCGTCCTGCCGCGGCCTTTATTCTCAAGACTTCTAAACGTCATATCAAACTGCCTTAATACACCGTTAATTAAACTTTCAGGATTGCTGTATAAATATCTGACTCTGCCGCCGCTTTGAGGCGTGAAGTTAAACTGCCAGTGTTTATAAACTGCGTCAAGCGCACTCTCAAGTTCTTTATTATAATTATCAGAAAATTCAAATATTCTTGCGTAAATTTTAACTTGCCGGCCTGGACTGTCCAATTTCTGAATTAAATTTTTAGCAAGCTCTAATTTCTCAGGATTAGTCTTAATATATAAATCGCGCGTTCTATTATCAACTATAATTTTCTCGCCGTTTAAATTCAACAGCTTTATTAAACGCTCCTGAAGCTCTTTTAAGTCAGCGTAAGCTATATTAATTTTAGCTAACTTCTCACTGCCTGAGAAATGCGACAGCCCGTCCGCACTTCCAAACACCACTGTATTATTATCTAATAATCTAAACGCAATATTATTAGCCGCCATAAAATTACGCATTGCGTCATAGAGCGGCATGTTATGCAAACTCATAGTTATATTTTTAACCGGAAACGATGCGTCTATAATTACGTTTTTATTAATATACTTTACGAACAGCGAGAAGACCTCTCGCAGTGATATATCATCTGCTTCAAAACTAATTTTCTCGTTCTTGGGAAAGATAACTTCAAGATTTAAATTATCTTTAACCGGCTTTGACAGCTTAATATTATTTTTATTATTGCCTTTAAGCTCAAACCTGAAAGTACTGCGATTACGGCTATGAATTTGCATCGGCCTCTGCGTCGCTATATTTATTATCACATCGCCGCTTAAATTTTTTATTTCATAATCTAAAACTAAAGGCACTGCATTTAAATCATAATTTTTATAATTTAATTTATTTTCAGAATTTATAAATTTAAACTGCAAAAGATCATCGCTCAAAATAATTTCCGGCTCTGGCAGGTCTTTGCCGTTAAAGCTAATTACTACATCAGCTTCGCCCAGCTGATAGATATTTAAATTATTTAATATTTTATTTTGCTTTAACGGCGCTGCTGCAGCACTCTGAGACGCAAGCATAAATATAATTATTGCTGCAAATATAACAAGCTTGAAAGTCACAAAGCCAGCGCGTCTCATAAAATTTTATTTCCCCTTATCATATAAAATAAAAATTAAGTAAAATTTATTAAATTATTATAATAAATTTCACTTAATTTTTAAAATTTTATTTTTAAATTTTTAATTTAATTTTAATTTTAAATTTTACGCCTGCAAATGCACGAGAGAATTTAAATCCTCGAGTGAGAGCTGCGTTGCTTCCATAATTTCAGGCATTTTAAAGCCAGAACTCAACATCCGTTTAGCCGTGGCAAATTTCTCTTTGAGTGCGCCTGCTTCAAAATTCAAACTGTCCCGCATTAATAATTTCATGTAAGCCTACGCCTGCTGCAAAAGAGAATTTAAATCATTAAGTGATAACTGCGTTGTTTCCATAATCTCAGAAATTTTAAAGCCCAAGCTCAACATTCGTTTAGCCGTGGCAAGATTTGCTTTAATAATACCCTGCTTCTCCCCTTCTGCTCGCCCTGCTTCAAAATTCAAACTGTCCCGCATTAATAATTTCATAATCCTATGCCTGCAGCACGAGCGAATTTAAATCATTAAGAGATAACTGCGTTGCTTCCATAATTTCAGACAGTGTAAAGTTCAAGCTCAGCATTCGTTTAGCCGTGGCAAATTTCTCGCTGAGAGTACCATGCCGCTCGCCTGCTTCAAAATTCAAACTGTCGCGCATTAATAATTTCATAATCCTATGCCTGCTGCAAGAGAGAATTTAAATCATTAAGTGATAACTGCGTCGCTTCCATAATTTCAGAAAGTTTAAAGTTCAAGCTCAGCATTCTCTTAGCCGTAGCAAATTTCTCGCCGAGAGTACCCTTAACAATACCCTGCTTCTCCCCTTCTGCTAGCCCTGCTTCAAAATTCAAACTGTCGCGCATTAATAACTTCATGTAATCCATCCTCCATTCAGGTCTTTGCTTAGCAAGTACTATCCTGTCCTCAAGCTCCGTGATAAACGGATCGTTAGACGTCTTGCCCAAAACAAAATCTAAAAAATTTTTGAGCTTAGGGCTAATCTCGCCGATTGAACCGGCAGCGTTTACAAATATCGTATGCGTGTCGTCGCCTAAACTCAAATCCTTATCGTCTATACACAAATTTTCAAATTCGTAAATATATTTGCCCCGTTTAAATAAATCAAATTTGCAAATAAAAATTACAAACTCGCACGGCAGATATTTATAATTTTTTATTTTAGCACGATTCATAATATTAGACGTCATTATAGAATGATAATACCGAGCCCGCTTCGGCAGACTGTCCTCGTTAGCGTTCTGCATCTCAACATCAAAAATTTTCATCTCGCCGTTTAAGCTCGTCTTGGCGTAAACGTCAAAACGCACGCCCTGCATGTCGATATACTCGCGCATAGTCTTTTGATACTCGCATAACTCAACCCGCCCGATTTGAATATCCGGCAAAATCCTGCTCAAGACCTCGGCAAATATCTCTTTATCCTGCATGATATAGCAAAACATAAAGTCATTCGAAATATCGACATTTTCAATGCGCTTATCATAAGGCAAAGTCGCCTCAAGCTTTTTATATTTTTTCTCAAGCTCTTTGTATTTTTTAATATTAAATTTCTTTCCGGCCAAGCTTTAAGCCTCCTGTAATTTATAATTATTTAATTTCTATTTCTCTGCCGTTAAAGTTAATTAACACGCTGTCGCGATTAATGCTGATAACACGCCCCTGCATTCCGTCAAACGTGAAAGCCTCGCCAGTCCGCAGCCTAAAATTATTTTTATTCACGCTTAATATAATTAAGCTCTTGCGTTTATTATTGCTTAAAATTTTTGCCTTAACGCTCATCTCAGGCAAATTATCATTAGCTTCAGCCTCGGGCTCGCTGTCAAATAGATTTATCCTGTCAGCTAAGATATGAGCGTCAGCACGAAACTTTAATACTTTCTCGGCCAGCGCCTGCAGTTCTTGCTCCTGTGATCTATCTGCCTTGGCTTTAATCTTTAAATTTTGCTCATGAACTTTAATAAAATTTTCATAATAAAAAAATACAGCCAAGCAGCCCCCGAATATCAGCGCAAGTATAACTAACAGCCTTATTAATTTTATAACTAACGCTGCATATGCCTTGAACTTAAACTGGATTTCAGAGTGTTTAACTATGTCGCCTGCGTCGCGCACGCCTGTGAAAATTTCCCAGACATAGCTTAATGCTAAATTTAAATTATATTTCACAGGCAGACTACCTTGACAGCTTTATTAATCACATCGACTATCTCGTAAATATTAGCTATAACGCCTGCGCCGATGCTGTCAGTTATGCCGAAATGGCTTGTGCAGACGCCGCTGATTAATATCTGCGTGCCGCGGGCCTCTAAATCTTTCAAGTGGTCGCATGTTGACGAGTCAAACAGCGCAAGCTTCACGCCGCCGTTTAATAATATAATCGAGTCCGGCGCAGGCTCAGACCTTGCAAGGCCGGCCAGAAAACCCTTAATCAAAATTCCGCCGAGCTTATCGTCGCCGCGCCCTAACGTCCTGCCCATGATCACAAACACGCCGCCGGCCTCATGCTTAGCCCCGGCCTCTTTATCAGCTATAGCTTGCTTAACTTTCAAATTCAATTCCTGAATCTCTTTGCTCTCAGTTGCTTTATCAGCTATCGCGCTGCTATTTCTAAAATCTTCTTCTACTTTAATATTATCCCGTTCAAAAAATTCGCGTTCAGCCTGCTCAAGCTTATCTCGCTCAGGCTCAAATAATTTTTGAGGCTTGACTGGCTGCTCAGGCTCAGGCTTAAATAAAATTTCCGGCTTGCTTTGCACTGGCTCAGGCTTAAATAATTTTTCCGGCTCGGCTTGAACTGGCGCTGTCTCAGGCTCAGGCTTAAATAAATTTTGGGGCTGCACTGGCGCTTGCTGCTCAGGCTCAAATAATTTTTCAGGCTGCACTGGCGCTGTCTCTTGCAACGGCTCTTGCCTGTCTTGAACTTTAGCCGCTGCTGTCTTAACGCTGCCCGTTAATGTCATGCGCCCGTCGTCATCCTGTATAGATACGCTCAAGCCAAATTTTTCCAAAATTTTTTGGATCTCAAACGCGGACATCGTATCTTCAACTATAACTTGAATTTCCTGTTCGTTCTGATTTGCAAATTTCTTTAACGCCTCAGCCGTTAAATCCGCCGCTGCTTTCGCGGACTTACCCGCCGTGTTCACCGTGAGCATGTTGTCAAGCGCGCTCCTCTCGATTAATTAAAATTTAAATATTAATTTAATTATTTTATAATATAATCAGTAAATCATAAAAACAGAGGTGATTTTTAACATGCGAAAGATAGGGTTCATAGGCGTCGGCATCATGGGCAAGTCAATGGTACGCAACTTAATGAAGGCCGGCTTTGAACTTCATATATTTGCCCGCGACATGGCGAAAGTTACGGATGTAATAGGCGAAGGCGCGATATTTCACAGCACTATAGCCGACTGCGTCAAAGAGGCAGAGACTGTTATAACTATCGTAGGCTTTCCGCCTGATGTCGAAGAAGTTTACTTTAAGCCCGGCAATATTTTAGACAGCGCGAACAGCGGCGCATATCTAATCGATATGACTACTACAAGCCCGAGCCTTGCCGAGAGAATTTACGAGGCCGGAACGGCAAAAGGCTTTCACGTCATGGATGCACCGGTCACCGGCGGCGATACCGGCGCTAAGAACGGCACGCTGTCGATTATGGTCGGCGGCGACCAAAAAGATTTTGACGAGTGCTTGCCGCTGTTCAGGGCAATGGGTACGAATATAATTTATCACGGCAAGGCAGGCTGCGGCCAGCACGCAAAGCTCGCAAATCAAATCATGATTGCCGGCGCTATGAGCGGCCTGTGTGAAGCTCTGGCATATGCTCAGGCTAAGGGCTTAAACTTAGGCGCGTTCTTAAAATCTACTGCTACAGGCTCAGCCGGCAGCAAGCAGCTTGACATGTTCGGCCCAAGAATACTCGAGGGCAATTTCGCCCCGGGTTTCTTCATAAAGCATTTTATTAAAGACATGAAGCTCGCCAGCGAAGAGGCAGCGCAAAGCGGCTTGAATTTAAATATGCTTAAAACAGTGCTTGATGAGTATAAAGAGCTTGAGGCACGGGGCATGGGCAACTTGGGCACGCAGGCCCTTATAAAATATTTTGAACCGCGAGTCTAATTATCAAAGCGCTTTTCAAGAGCTTGAAGAGCAGGTTAAACGCTGCGACCGCTGCGGCCTGTGCAGCTCACGCACTCAGACAGTCTTCGGCGAGGGCAAGTTAAACTCTAAGCTAATGCTTGTAGGCGAAGCTCCGGGCGAGGACGAAGATAAAACAGGCAGGCCGTTTGTAGGCAGGGCTGGGCAATTACTGGACAAAATTTTAATTGCCGCTAAGATAGACAGACAGGCCGCTTATGTCGCAAATGTAGTAAAGTGCCGTCCGCCTAATAATAGAACGCCCACTCAGGACGAAATTTTAAAGTGCGGCGGATTTTTAGAGGCGCAGATCGCGCTAATAAAGCCTAAAATTTTAGTCGCATTGGGCAACACGCCGTTAAAATTTTTTTTAAAAGTCAGCGGCGGCATAACTAAGATGCGCGGCCAATGGCAAATGTGGCGCGGCGTGCCTTTATTTGCGATGTTTCACCCAAGCTATTTGCTCCGCGAGGACTCACGCGCCGTCGGCAGCCCTAAAGAATTAACATGGCACGACGTTCAGGAATTAAAACTAAGACTTGATGAGCTGAATTAAAAATTAAATAAAAACTCCGGCTGAATATAAATCATAGCCGGAGATTTTTATATTTATTAAATTAATTATAAAAATATTTTAATAAGCTAATTTATAAATCTCTAACACGTCTTCGGGCTCAAGCTTGCTTAACTTGCCGAAGGCGCCGCCTTTAGACGCATTTTCAGCTATGCGCTCAATTTCAGCCTCATCTATATCAAGTTCTCTTAACGTCACAGGTGCGCCTATCGAACTAAAGAAATCCTCGAGCGACTCTATCGCGTCAATGGCTTTCTCTTCGTCAGAGCCGTCAAATATGTCAAATACATTCTCAGCAAGCCTTGCGAACGGCACCGGATTATCTTCGTATAAATACCTTGCCCAAGCCGGGGTCATGACCGAGAGCGAAGCGCCGTGCGGCACATCAAATAATAAGCTTAACGAATGGCCGAGCCTGTGAGACGCAAAGTCGCCGCGGCCAACGCGGCCGCATGATAATATCCCGTTATGCGCCATGCTCGCAATCCACGCGTACTCGGCTCTTAAGTCATAATTTCTTGGGTCTTCGAGCAAGTCCGGTATAATGCGCATCATGTTGCGTATCATCGCGTAGCCTATATCGTCCATGATATAC
>JAFUXM010000160.1 GCA_017470785.1 Synergistaceae bacterium | reverse complement strand
TTAATTTAATATGCGTTGCAATCGGCTTAATTTTATTTTTCACCGGCTTCAAGCCTCATTATATAATTGCTCAGACTATGTCGCAGCTCGCGGGCTTGATCGGCCCGGTAAGCTTAATCATGCTGGGAATATTATTAGCCGGCCTGAACTGGCATGATTTTTTGCGCTCACGGCGCTTATATTTAGTAATATTTTTCAAGATGCTTTTATTCCCGTTCATAATTTTATTATTTTTAAAATTCTCCGGCCTTGCAAGCTTAGTTTCAAACGGCAAAATTATTTTATTAATAAGCCTTTTAGCGTATCTCACGCCGTCAGCGACTACTATAACGCAGCTTGCACTGCTCTATGACAACGAACCGGCCTACTGCGGCGCAATCAACGCCTTCACTACTATAACCTGCTTAGTCACAATGCCGCTATTAACAGCAATTTATTTATATTAAATTAAATTAAACGCCTCGGGCTTAAGTACTCGGGGCGTTATAATTTTAAATTTTTAAAATTTGCTTATAACTTCATGGACTTTAAATAATTTTTTAGCTAAGTCATCAAAGACATCCGGCCTTAGTGACTGGCTGCCGTCGCACAGTGCATGTTGAGGATCGTTATGAACTTCAATTAATAAGCCGTCGGCACCGGCTGCTGCAGCTGCTATTGCCATCGGCGGGACTAACTCGGCTTTGCCGGTCGCGTGGCTCGGATCGATTATAATCGGCAGATGCGTTAATTTCTTTAAGACCGGTATAGCTGACAGATCAAGCGTGTTGCGCGTCGCAGTCTCAAAAGTCCTGATGCCGCGCTCGCATAAAATCACCTGCTCGTTGCCCTCACTCATGATATACTCAGCGCTCATTAAAAGCTCTTCAATAGTCGCCGACATGCCGCGCTTTAATAACACCGGCTTATTCTGCTTGCCCACTTCTTTTAATAAATTAAAGTTCTGCATGTTGCGCGCGCCGACTTGAATAACATCTACGTCTTCAAAATATTCAAGCTGATGAATTTCCATTAATTCAGTGACTATCGGCAAGCCAGTGTCTTTCTTTGCTAAGCTTAAAAGCCGCAAGCCCTCAACGCCCTTGCCCTGAAATGAATACGGCGAAGTCCTGGGCTTGAACGCGCCGCCGCGCAGCATAGTCGCACCGCTCTTCTTCACAGCCCGCGCAACTTCTAATATCTGCTCTTCACTCTCGACTGAGCACGGCCCGGCCATGATAGTTAAATTGCCGCCGCCGACCTGCGTATTAGCAACTTTTATTACAGTATCGTTAGGCTGGAACTTGCGATTAGCTTTTTTATACGGCTCTTGAACGCGCCGCACGCTCTCGACTATGTCAAGCGCTGCGATTAAGTCAACGTCCATAGCCGACGTGTCGCCGACAAGCCCTAAAATTTTATGCGACTCGCCTTCGCTCGCATGGATCTCAAGATTTTTTGCTTTAAGCCACGCGATCAGCGCTTCAAGCTGCGCAGGGTCAGGATTTGCTTTTAAAATTATAATCATGTTGCTGCCTCCAAACTTTTTGAGCAAAAAAAATAAAGCTCAACTAAAAAATTAAGCTTTATTTTATAATAAATTTTAAATTTTAAATTAATTTATTTTCTTAAATTCCGGCACGAGCTTATGCAATAAATTTAACGCGTTGTCCGGTTCACTTACTGCCTGCTCTAATAATTCATTAAAATTTAAATTATCATCATCAAGCGCTGACTTAAACGAACTTGAAAATATTTTATGATGCTTAGTCGGATGAACTTTATTTGGATCATAAAATAATTCCTCTTCAAGCTTCTCGCCGGGTCTAATGCCCGTGAAAGTTATAGCAATATCTTTATATGGCTCATAGCCGTACAGCCTTATTAACAATTCTGCCATTTCAGTTATGACTACCTGCTCGCCCATGTCAAGCACGAATAAATCGCCGCCGCAGCCCATAGCACCGGCTTGAATGACTAAGCTCACGGCCTCGGGAATTAACATAAAATACCGCTTCATGCCCTTTGCCGTGACAGTGACCGGGCCGCCGGCTGCAATTTGCTTTTCAAACTTTGGAATAACGCTGCCGCGGCTGCCTAAGACATTGCCAAATCTGACGGCCATGTAAAGCGTCTCAGGAAAATTTTTCTGCTCACGTTCGATTACTTTCTCAGCAACGCGTTTAGTCGCGCCCATCACGCTTGACGGATTGACGGCCTTGTCAGTCGATATTAATACCATGCGCTCGGCCTTAAATTTTCCGGCTGCCCTTGCAAGCGTCCGAGTGCCGATGCCGTTCACTCTCAGTGCCTCACGCGGCGAAAATTCCATTAACGGCACGTGCTTATGCGCCGCCGCATGGAAAATTAATTCAGGCTTATATTTAGCAAATATATTATTAATTGCGGTGCTGTCTGCTACGTCAGCGATTATCGGCGTGACTTTTATATTTAAATTTAACTCGCTCAAGCTTTCAAGCAATAAATAAATCGACTGCTCGCCGTGGCCTAATACAAATATCTCGCTGGGCTTATTACGCAGCACTTGACGCACTATCTCGCTGCCTATCGAGCCGCCTGCGCCGGTGATTAACACGCGTTTATTTTTAATATAATTTGAATTTTCGTCTAAGTCTATCTTGACTGGGTCGCGGCCTAATAAATCCTCAAGCTTTATGTCGCGCAGCCTTGTGACTGATACATGGCCGTCCGCAAGTTCGCGTAAGCTCGGCAACAGCCTGACTTGAACGCCCAACGGCGCAAGCTGCTCGTATATTGCTCTGATTTTCTCACCAAGAGCCGACGGAATTGCGATTAACACTACTTTGAATTTCTCAGCTTTTACTATCTCAGCTAAGTGCAGCGTATCGCCGATGACATCAAGGCCGGATACGCGCTTGCCGGTCTTTTGCTTGTCATCGTCAACAAAGGCCGTGACTGAAAGATTGCCGCCGTTGCGCATTAAATCACGCGCTAACAACGCGCCGGCCTCACCAGCTCCGACTATTAAAGTCTTTAATTTAACTTCGCTCTTGTCGCTCGGTGTGTGCAGCACCCGCCATGAGACGCGCAGGCCGCCGCTGAATAATATTCCTGAGAAGAACGTTACGGCTAATGACGACCTTGGGAACAGCGAGAAGCGCCACACGAAATTTAATAGTAAAAACGCGATAAAGCCTGAGATATATAACTTCGCGAAAATTATATAGTCGTCTGAGCTGGCCTGCGTCCATAAAATTCTGTACTGGCCGCGCAGCGCGAATAATACAAGCATCAAGCTTGGGAAAATTAATCCGGCCCGTTTGCAGTCCGTTATGTAAATAGTAGGAAAGGCCATGCTGAAACGAAACGCATAGCCTAAATAAATCGCAAGCGCAAGCAATAAGAAATCAAGCACGGCAATTATAATTCCGTGCTTCGCTGCGCTTGACCAGACTTTTATAAACGACGAGAGTAAACGCCGCATAATTTTAATTAGCGCTATATATAATAAGTAGAAGTTTTAATTAAATAATAAGCTTCTTGCCGCTGCCGCCTTGGCCGCCCAGCCTGTCGAGTTCGTTTAACACAGCAGCAGGAGCTACGTCAATTTTAGGTTTATTCTGCTCTTCCATTGCTTCTTTAAGCCGCCGGTCATAATCTTCAAGCGACTGGCGTATAGTCTCAACATCGCCCTTCACCCAGAGCATTAAATTATCAGCCGCGCCCTTTATCGCCTGATCGTCAGGCATATCTTTAATCAAGCCGAGTTCATGCAAAATTAAATGCTCGTCTTTCACAGCACTAAATGCATCTTCTTCGCTGAATAAACCTTTTTTGTAAAGCATCCTGAACATAATATTAAACCGGCTCTTCTGTGTCTCTGACTCGACCGTCAGACTGTCAATCCTTGCAAGCAGCATTGAAATTAATTCATCAAGCCCTATCTGCATAGGCAACTCTAACATCTCCCTAAATTTTTTAATTTTAATAAAATTAATTTTAGCTATTCTAACATAAATTATTAATTTTAATTATTGATAAAATTAATTAATTATTTAAATCCGCCAGCAGTTCCATAAGTCGTCAAGTCTAACAAGCTCGTAGCCTTTAGCTTTCAAGCCTTTAATAATTTCCGGCAGAGCTTTAACAGTGTTAGGCACGCCTGAGTGCATTAATATAACCATCCCGGGCTTGACGCCTCTTAACACCAAATTAACTATCTCGCTTGCGGGGCGGCCAGTGTAGTCGGCGGTGTTCAAGCTCCATAGGCCAAGCTTTAAATTCATGCGGCGCATCGCGTTAAAAATTTTAATATTAAATCCTCCGCCCGGCGGCCTTAAGAACATAGTCTTGCGCAAATTTAAATTCTCTAATACTTCGTCGCAGCGTTCGGCCTCACGCATAATTTTTTCAACCCAGAGCTTATATAATTTAGGATGCGTGTAGCTATGATTTGCGATCTCGTGGCCTGAGTTATAAATCTCACGCGTAATATCGCTGTAACGCTCGGCGAACTTGCCGACTAAAAAGAACGTCGCATGAACTCCATGCTCACGCATGACTGCAAGCAATTCTTGAATGCCGTGTTCACGCGGGCCGTCATCGAAAGTTAATACAGCCTGCTTTAAAAACGGATCGCCGGATGCGATGCCGTATTTAGCACGTTCACTATTCAAAACGCCGTGTTCCAAACATAAAAATAAAACCAGCATGATTAAAATTAATTTAAATTTAAATTTCAAAAATTTTCTCAGCAAGAGATCACCTGCTTTAAATAATAAATTTTTTTTAATTTTAATTTTAAATTATTGTAAAGGCAAATTTTAAATTTAAAATTAAAATTTGTTATAATGATTTTTAAATTTAATTGCAAGTATGCAAGTATGAAAGGGTGAATGAAACTGTTCAAGGGTACGACTATAGTCTGTGTGCGGAGAGACGAGAGCGTCGCGATGGCCGGTGACGGTCAAGTCACGTTAGGCAGCCAGATAATAAAATCTACAGCTCGGAAGGTGCGGCCATTGTTAGGCGGCAAAGTCTTAACGGGATTTGCGGGCAGTACGGCTGATGCGATGACGCTGTTGGAACGGTTTGAAAATTGTCTTGAACAGGAAAAGGGCGACTTGATGAAGGGCGCTGTGAAGCTTGTGCGGGAGTGGCGAATGGATAAAGCTTTAAGGCGGCTTGAGGCAATGATGTTAGCGGCTGATAAAAATATCACGCTGTTATTAAGCGGCGCAGGCGACATATTAGAGCCTGAAGGCAGCGCAGCGTCAATCGGCTCGGGTTCGGGCTATGCACTGGCTGCCGCTCGGGCGTTGTGCGAAGCAACTGACTGGCCGGCTGATAAAATCGCTAAGCGCGCTATCGAACTTGCATCTGAAATTTGCATCTACACTGATAATCAAGTCACGCTGGAGGTCTTGGGCGAATAATGAGCGATAAATTAAATAAATTAAAATCTGAACTTACGCCGTCGAAGATTATTGAATATTTAAATAGGTATATAGTCGGGCAGGATAAGGCTAAACGCGCTGTAGCAGTTGCGCTGCGTAATAGATTGCGGCGGCGCGTATTGCCGGCTGAGATGGCGCATGAGATCGTGCCTAAAAATATTTTAATGGCCGGCCCGACCGGCGTAGGCAAAACTGAGATAGCCCGCAGACTTGCGACGCTGTCCAATGCGCCGTTTATTAAAGTCGAGGCGACGAAATTTACTGAAGTAGGTTATGTAGGCCGCGACGTTGAGTCCATTATTAGAGATTTAACGGAATTTTCGGTTAGCATGGTCAGAAAGAAGATGCTTGAGAGCGTTCAAGCTCCGGCATTGGAACGCGCCGAGCAGAGATTGCTTGACGCACTGCTGCCTAAGCGTGAGCATAAGCGGCCAAGTCAGGACTTTATGAATTTTAATTTTAATAATTTTAATGTATTTGACGAAGAATTTAATAATAATAAAGCTCAGGCTTTGAATAGTAGTAATAATAATGAAGATAATGATAATAATTTGAGCTTTGACTTTGCTGAGAGTGCGAGTGCAAAGCCGGACGAAGAGCGTTTAGATGCTGAACGTGAGAAGACCCGAGCGAAATTTTTAGCTATGCTGAAAGACGGCAAGCTCGATGACCGCGAGGTCGATATTGATATTACTGACAGCATAATGGCAATTCCGGTGTTCGGCGGTGCAGGCATGGACGCAATGGGAATGAACATCGGCGAGATGTTGAACGGTATGCTGCCTAAGCGCACCCGCAAACGCCGCATGAAGGTCAAAGAGGCATTAAGAATTTTGCAGAGCGAAGAGGCTGAGAAGCTAATTGATGCTGAGGCTATGGCTCGTGAAGGCGTCGAGAATGTTCAAGAAGAGGGCATAGTGTTTCTTGATGAGCTTGATAAAGTCGTAGTGAAGGGCGGCAGCAGCTCGAGTTCAGGGCCTGATGTCAGCCGTGAGGGCGTGCAGCGTGATTTATTGCCCATAGTCGAGGGCTCGACCGTGCAGACGAGATACGGCCCAGTCAAGACCGATCATATTTTATTTATCGCAGCCGGCGCATTCAGCGGCGTTAAGCCTTCTGATTTAATACCTGAACTTCAGGGCAGATTTCCGATTAGAGTTGAGCTTGAGCCTTTAAGCTGGGAGAACTTGCAGCAGATTTTAACTGAGCCTGAAAATAGCTTGATTAAGCAGTATGAGGCGTTAATTGAAACTGAAGGCACTAAATTAAAATTCACGCCTGAGGCGACGGCTGAGATTGCAAAGCTTGCAAGTAAAATGAATTCTGAAATGGAGGACATAGGGGCGCGGCGTTTGCATACTATGATGGAGCAGTTATTAGAGGAGATAAGCTTTAACGTATGCGATAAAGATTTAGACGAGATTGAAATTACGCCGGAGCTTGTCAAAGAGCGCTTAAGCCAGCTTGTCGAGAACAGAGATATAAGGCGTTATTTATTGTAATTTATATTTTTATATATATAAAACTGGAGAATAAATAAAATGCTTGGAGATTTCACATGGAGCGTCATTGATAAAGAGGCGGAGAGCTTGGCCGTTAGATTTAACGCGATAACTAAGAATATAGCTAATGCTAACACGCCGGGCTATGCGCGTCATAACGTCTCGTTTGAGGATCAAATGAAGGAAGTTATGGAGCGGGATAACAAGCTGCACATGACAGTCACAAGTCAGGGTCATATCCCGTCGCATCCAATGCGGATGAGCGATGTCCATGCTGCCGAGACTTTAGTCCGCGATGAGCGCTATAGATTGGATCAGAACAACGTTGACCCTGAGCGTGAGATGGCTGCGCTGGCCGAGACCCGTATGATGTACTCGGCTTTTATGCGCATAGCTTCGAATAAGTTAACGAGTTTAAAATCTGTGATAGCAGGACGTTAAATCATGGCCGGCTTGAATAAAAATTTTGATGAATATGAAGGCGCTGACGCTGGGTTCTTTCAGCGTGAGGTAGTATATTACGGCATAACGTCGCCTGACACTATATCGCGTGAGCAGATGCGTGAGGTTGACCGGCGGGCAGTCGAGGACTTCGGCATTCCCAGTATATTATTAATGGAGAACGCAGCTATTGCAGTCGTGCGTGAGTTATGGGACTACACGAGATTTGCTGTTGTATGTTCTGTAGGCAGCAACGGCGGCGACGGCTTAGCCATAGCACGGCATTTATGCGTACTGGGCAAGGATGTACGCGTATTTATAATCGGCGACACTGAGAAAGGCAGCGCGGACTTTAAGACTAATTTAACTATCATGACGCACTTAGCGCCGGATGTCATAAATAATTTAGATGCAAATAATTTTGATGAGTTTGTATCGGCGTTGAAGGGCTGCGAAACTTGCGTTGATGCGATATTCGGCACTGGATTAAACAGGCCGCTTGAGGGCATGTATAAAGAAGCAGTAGAGGCTATAAATAAAAATGCTTTTCATGTAGTAGCTGTTGATATTCCGTCAGGGCTTGACGCTAACACCGGTGATGAGTTAGGTGCAGCTGTTAAGGCTCATAAGACCGTGACGTTTCACAGGATGAAGAAGTGCATGGACATTAAGCCCGAGTTCTGCGGCGATATTACGGTCGCTTATATCGGCGTGCCGGGTTAAATTTAAAAATTTTAAAAAATTTTAATAATGACTAAGAACGAGATACGCGCGGCGAAAATTTTAGCCGGGCTGTTTATTTTACTTGGAATATTTATTTTATGCGCAGCTGCATATCTTTATTTGAAATATAGATATTTAAATAATTTATATGCTGAGCTTAAAGTGCAGGAATTGATACTGCGCGAAGCTAATAATAAAAATGAGCATGAAGCTATCTCGGCTGATATGGCTGATTTAAGAGATTTTAAAGATTTAGAATTAGTGCAGCCGCTGGAGTTCAGCGCGGACTTTCAGGCCGAGATACATAAAATTGTGTCAAGCAATGACGTTAAGATAGTTTCGAGTGAAATTTATACTTCACAGGATCAAGCCTTTATTGTAAATCTTGATTTAGATATTATGGGCAAGTATGCGAATATAATAAATATATTGGCCGAGTGGCGTAAGCTGCCTTTCGCTGTAAGAATTGCCGAGTTTGATATTAAACATAGCGGCAGCTTGACGTATGAGGCTATTTTAAAACTTCAAGCTTTACTTA
>JAFUXM010000015.1 GCA_017470785.1 Synergistaceae bacterium | reverse complement strand
TGTGTGCGTGAGGCGATGATTAATAAGGCTGAGGGCAATAGCGAGAGCAAGGCCGGCAGAATTATTATCGCGACGGTCTATGGCGACGTGCATGACATCGGCAAGAATATAGTTAAAGTTATATTAGAAAATTATAATTTTGAAGTTTTGGATTTAGGACGTGACGTGCCGGCTGATAAAGTTATCGAGGCTGTGAAGTCGCATGAGGTAAATATAGTCGGCTTGAGCGCACTCATGACTACGACGGTGGCGAGCATGAAGGATACTATCAGCAAGCTCAGAGCCGAGTTTGAGGACGTGAAAGTCATATGCGGCGGTGCGGTTCTTACGCCGGACTTAGCTAAATATGCCGGTGCGGATTACTATGCTAAGGACGCGATGGAGACCGTGCGCATCGCGGCGAGCCTGAGCAAATAAATTTTATTTTAGATACGCTATATATAATAAGAAGAACTTTGCTTGAAATTAAATTTAAGAAAGGGCTATTTATAAATGAAGAAGTTTAATATAAATATAAAGCTATTGATGCTAAGTATGCTGATAGCGGCGTGCTGGGCTGTGACGGCTGAGGCAGCCAAGTGGGAGAGCATGACGCTTAGTGAGAATTTGCAGGATGATATTAAAAAGCTTGAGGATTATTGCTTGCTGCATGACGTAAAACTTAATGACGTGCTGTGGGCAAATAATTTAAGTGAAGAGACTTTGCAGCCCGGGCAGAAAATTTTATTGCCGAAGTCGCAGATTGATTTATTATCGCTGTGGCAAAATCAAGGGTCGTGGCAGCCGAAGGCGTTAGTACAGAAGACCTCGGCGGCTGCAGCTGAACGAGCGCGGGGTTCGTCGGGCTATCCGCCTAAGCAGCCAGTGCAAGTGCAAGCTCAAGTGCAAAATAATTTGCCGCCAGTGCAAGCTCAAGCTAAAAAAAATAATAATAGCTATAGGACAGCAGCTGAGGCGGAGATATTAGCGCAGCTAAGCAACAGACCAGAACCGATCAAGCCTAAGATTAAAGATAATAATATTGCGCAAGCTAATAAAGCTTCGCAGCCCGAGGCTGAAATTTTAGCGCAGTTAAGAAATAAGCCAGAGCCGATTAAGCCTAAAGTTAAAGATAATATTACGCAAGCTAATAAAACTTCACAGCCCGAGGCCGAAATTTTAGCGCAGTTGAGAAATAAGCCAGAGCCAATTAAACCGAAAGTTAAAGATAATATTCAGCAAGCTAATAAAAATTCGCAGGTTGAGCCAGTAATTTTATTATCGCCGAACGGAGATCCGGTCAATGGGCCGATGCGGCTGGTGATAACTGATGACGGGCAGGTATCGGTTGTGAACATTCCCAAGAGTGCGGCGCCGCGCGTGCCGAAGATGCCTGATCTTGATCATCCGTTCGGAGCGCATTTAATTCCCAGTCCGGTTGAGCCGATCCCGCCGTATGATCCTAATAGAATATATCCCAAGTTTCAGCGTAACAGCACACAGGCTATGATATGGCCGGTTGACGGTAAAGTCTCGTCGCCGTTCGGGCCTCGCGGCGGCCGGAGACATACTGGGCTTGATATTCCCATGCCGCCCGGTACGCCTATTCAGGCTGCGCGTGACGGTGTCGTTGCTAAGACCGGCAATAACAGCACGCCTGGCTTTAGGGGCTACGGTAATTTTGTGCTTGTCGATCACGGCGGCGGAATTAAGACGCTGTACGCGCATTGCCTGAGCGTGAGCGTGAAGCCCGGGCAGCATTTGCGGCAGGGGCAAATTGTTGCGGCTGTCGGCCGCACTGGCCGCGCTTCAACTGACCATCTGCACTTTGAAGTTCGGATTAACGATAAGCCCGTTAATCCATTGCCCTATCTTGAGAATGTAAAGCTTGCGAGCAAAAAATAAATTAAAAATAAATTTAGGAGTTATTTAAAATTGGAAGAAAAAGTAAATGCAATAGACAAGGTCAGGCGATTTCTTGATGAGAATGACGCGGCTGATATTGAGATTAAAGTTATAGAGCAAAGCATATTCACGGTTGAGGACGCAGCGCGGGCAATAGGCGTTGAGAGCGAATATATATTGAAGAGTTTAATATTTGAGTTTGCCAAGACGCCGTGTTTGGTATTGATGAGCGGGGCAAATCAGGTTGATACGAAGCTTGCGGCGCGGGCATTGGGGTTCACGCGGGGACGGATGATGCCGCCGGATAAAGTCTTGGCCGAGTATGGCTTTAGAATTGGCGGCGTGCCGCCGGTCGGCTATCCCGTTAAATTGCCTGCCGTGCTTGACGAAGATTTATTTAAATATAAAGCTGTCTGGTCGGCGGCTGGAACTGATCACGCGTTCTTTCCGGTTGAGCCCGAGCGATTATTAAAACTTACGGGCGGAGTTAAGGCTAATATTAAGAAAGCTTAATAAATTTTAGAAATTTAAATCAGGAGGCAATTATTATTATTAAAAAAATATTAGCGGTGCTTATGTTTTTGTCTTTTGCAGCAGCGGCCAGCGGCGCAAATTGTGTTATCAGCGATTACTGTGCGCCTTGCGGCGTCTGCCGTCAGACGATGCGTGAGTTCGGCAAGCCGGAGGATGTATTGATTATAATGGCTAAAAGCCCTACGGATTATGTCGAAAAAACGCTTGAAGAACTTTTGCCGATGAGCTTCGGCCCGGACAGCATAAAATAATTTTAGAGTTGAATAATAATAATTTTAAGAATTTAAAGCGCTATGGTCAGAATTTTTTAATTGATAAAAATATTTTAAAAAATATTATTGACTATGCGGATATTACTAAAGATGATGACGTTGTGTTGGAGATCGGTCCCGGGCGCGGGGTGCTGACGCGTGAATTATTGAATCATGGCGTTAGGTGTCTGCACGCGGTCGAGATTGACGAGCGATTAAGACCGGAGCTTGAAAGTTTAGCGCATGAAGATGCAAGGCTGAAGCTGCACTGGTGCGACGCTGTGAAATTTAATTATGAATTATTAACGCCGTTCCCAAATAAAGTTATCGCGAATATCCCGTATAATATCACGACGCCGTTAATCTGGAATTTATTGAAATTTGCGGATAGAGGGCTGAATAAATTTATATTCATGGTGCAGAAGGAAGCGGCTGATAGAATTATTGCTAAAGCTGACTGCAAAGAGCGTTACCCGTTAGGCGCTGCGATAGAGGCGATGGGCAGCGCTAAAATTTTAAAGGCTGTCAGCCCTGAGTGCTTTAATCCCGTGCCGAAAGTTAAGTCGGCGTTGATTGAGATTAAGCTTGAGAAAAATTTTGAGCTGATGCGTGATAATTTATTTAGCGATTTATTGCATAAAGCATTTGCTCACAGGCGCAAGACTTTATTAAATAATTTAAAGGGCTTTGTTGATGAGCCTGAAGAGATTATTGAAGCGGCAGGGCTTGATTTAAATTTGCGGGCTGAAGATTTAGATGCTGAGGCTTGGCTGAAAATTTATAGCTTGATTAAAAATAAGCTGGAGATGATGGTAGAAAATGAATAAGGGACTTTGCCGGACGCGCGTTAGGTACGGTGAGACGGATAAAATGGGAATAGCGTATTATGGGCGCTATGTTGACTGGTTCGAGATGGGACGGACTGAGTTTTGCCGGTCTAACGGCAAGAGCTTCAGCGAGTGGGAAGCTGAGGGCATCATGCTGCCTGTTGTCGAGGCGCATTGCCGTTATAAGTCATCGCTGTTCTATGATGATGAGATCGAGATCGAGACGCGCATTAAGAGCTTGGATAAAGTGAGCGTTGTATTTGCGTGCAGAATTTTTAGGCTTGCTGATAATAAATTAGCGGCTGAAGGCTATACGCGCCACGCGTTCACGAGTACTGACGGAAAATTATTGCGTAAGGGCTGTGCGCTTGAGCAGTGGCTGCGTGATAAAGTCGCGCTTGAATATGAGCATGAAGCGAAGTAAATTATGAAACGCGAGCTTGATTATATTTATATAGAAGATAGTTTAGGCGGCAATCAGGACTGGCTGCCGGAGTTTGACATGAACAGGGGCGGCTGCGCTGCTGTGACTGCATGTGACTTGTGCATGTATTTAGCTCGGCTTGATGAGTTTGAAGATTTATTTAAGTTTAAAGAATTGAGCCGTGAGAATTTTATAAAATTTGCAAGTGTGATGAAACCGTATTTAACTCCGCGCTATCACGGTATAGATTATTTAGAGATTTATTTATCAGGCTTAGGCGATTATTGGCGGAGCGTTAATTATAATAAGCGGCGGCTTGAGGGCTTGTCGGGGCAGGCTGATTTTAAATTTGCGCTTGAGGCTGTTAAATCGCAGCTTGATTTAAATATTCCCGTACCGTACTTAATGCTTAATCACGCTGATAATAAATTCGAGGATTTTGAATGGCACTGGTTCATGCTTGCCGGTTATGATGAGCTTGATGACGGCAAAAATATTTTGGTCAAGACCGTTACGTATGGTGAGGCTGCGTGGCTGAATTTTAATGAGCTGTGGAATACTGGCTGCGATAGGCGCGGCGGATTAATAAAAGTGCTGGAAAATTTTTGAGAGTTATATAATTTAATTTATTATTAAATATATTAAAAATTTATTTAACAGACTTGAGGGTTTGTCGGGGCAGGCTGATTTTAAATTTGCGCTTGAGGCTGTTAAATCGCAGCTTGATTTGAATATTCCCGTGCCGTACTTAATGCTTAATCACGCTGATA
>JAFUXM010000159.1 GCA_017470785.1 Synergistaceae bacterium | reverse complement strand
TTTATTTTAATTTTAATTTTAATCACAAAATAAAGCAGCTCCCGTTAAACACAGGAGCTGCTGATTATTTAAATTAAATTAATTTAAATTAATAAATTACTCTTCGAAATAAACGTTTCTGAACGAGTGGACTTCGAACGGGTCAACCTCAAAGCCCTTTACGACTTTGCGGACTCCGGCAATAGCCTCGTCGTTATGCAGATATACCATCGGGAGCTGCTCGTTGATGTAAAGCTGCATATCTTTATAGACCTGCGCGCGCTCTTCGCCGTCGGGAAGGCTGCGGCCCTTAGCAAGCATCTCATCAAGCTTAGGATCGTTAAAGGTCGTATAGTTCGTGCCGGCGTTGCTCTCTAACAGACCTGCGACTGCGTAGTCCGGATCGGGCACTGAAAGTCCCCAGCCAAGTAAGAACACGTCGTGCTCTTTCTTCTGAAGGTCATTAAGATACGCGCCCCACTCCTGCTGCATAATCTCAGACTTGATGCCGAGATCGGCAAGCTGCGCCTGAATTATAGTCGCCATGTCAACGCGCTCTTTGCGCTCGTTAGTCCTGATGATTAAAGATATAGAATTCGGGTCAACTCCTGCTGCCGAGAATAACTCGCGGGCTTTCTCAAGGTCACGGGTGTGAACCGGAAGTTCGCCGTCAATCGAATATTTCGTAACAGACGGGATAAGCGATCTCGGGGTCTTGCCTACGCCGCGCATGATAGCCCTCTGGATGCCGACAGTGTCAAGCGCAAGGCTTATTGCCTGCCGCACTCTCACGTCATCAAACGGCTTTTTATGAACGTTAAAGCCCATGTAAGTCGTTGAAGGCAGCACTGCACGCTGCAGTACAAGCTCGGGGTTCTCATCAACGCGTCTAAGCTCGATAGTCGTAACCGGATAAGCGATGTCAACCGCGCCGGTCTCAAGCTCGATAGTTCTGTTAGTCGGCTCAGGTATCGACCTGACGATTAACGTCTTGAACTTAGCCTTATTTCCCCAATAATCATCAAAGCGCTCGAAAGTATAGTGATCGCCCTTCGCCCACTCAACGAACTTGAACGGGCCGGTGCCTACCGGGTTCATGCCGTAGTCATCGCCGGCAGCCTCGACCGCCTTCTTATTAACGATATTGCCCCAGCTGTGAACCAGCGACGAGAAGAACGGATAGTTCACTTTCTTTAAGTGCAGAATAACAGTGTAGTCATCGACTATCTCGACGTTGTCTAAATCCTGCGAATAAGTATGAATATGAGAACCAGCCGGCGTGTTGGCACGCTCAAGCGAGAACTTTACGTCCGCTGCTTTAAGCTCCTCGCCGTTGTGGAACTTAACGCCCTTTCTCAAATACATCTTATAATCTTTATCCGACAGGAATTCCCACTTCTCGGCAAGGCCGGGCCGTAAAGAGCCGTCGGGATTTAAGAATATAAGCGTGTCGTAAATATGCGAGCAGGCGCGTGAGGTAGGATAGTCATTATGCCCAATGGGATCGAGTGTCGTGGGGTCGTACTGGTCAGCAACTACGAGCGTATCTTTGACAGCGGCCTCGGCCTTCTTAGCTGAGAAAAATGCGAATAAGCCCAGTGCAGCTTTCGGCTCTTCCGGCTTGGCCTCTTCTTCTTTAACTTCGGGCTTAGCTTCCGGTTCAGCCTTCACTTCTTCAGCCTTAGCTTCCGGCTCAGCCTTTACCTCTTCGGCTTTAGCTTCGGGCTCTGCTTTTACCTCTTCAGCTTTAGCTTCCGGCTCGGCCTTCACTTCTTCAGCCTTAGCTTCCGGCTCTGCCTTTACTTCTTCAGCTTTAGCTTCCGGCTCTGCCTTTATTTCTTCAGCTTTAACTTCCGGCTTAGCCTCTTGAGCCGGTGCAGGCTGCTCAACCGCTGCGGGCGCTGGCTGCTCGGCTGCAGGCTTCGGCTGATTTGTGCAGATTGCAAACGCCGCACCGATTGCCGCTAAAATAATAACCGCCCAGACAAATTTCATGCCTTTCTTGCTGTCCATGAATAAAACACCTCCGATTAAAATTAAAAATTTAATTAATTTAATTTTAAATTTTTAATTAAATAAATTTATTAATTAAAAATTAAAATTCTGATCTTTGAACGCCTCTGCGAACGGGTTATACGATAAATTCCCGTCGTCCTCGAACGCTGTCGTCTCCTTAGGAGCTTTGACAGCCTTTGCACCTGAGCCTGAGCGTGAACGCTTGCCGCGCTGCTCGCCCTTGCCTCTGGCCTGACCTTTGCCCTGCCCCTGCGGTTTCGCAGCTTCAGGCGCTGCTGCTGCCTCAACTTCGCTTGCAGCTGCCTCGTTTACAACCTCGGGCTGCTCCGGCTCGGGTTCCGGCTCTTCAAGCGCACTCAAAGACAAACGCATTCTGCGCTGCGCCGGATTTACTTCTATTACTCTAACAGTGACTTCCTGTCCCTCTTTTAAGACATCGCTGGGCTTCTCAACGCGCTTAGTGCTGAGCTGCGAGATGTGAATTAACGCCTCGACGCCCTCTTCGACCTCTACAAACGCTCCGAAGTCAGCAAGCCTTACGACCTTTACATTAATATCCTGACCGGTCGCATAACGCTTGTCAAGCTCGCGCCACGGGTCATTAAGCTGCTTATAGCCTAAGCTAATTCTGCGCTTGGCCGTGTCAACTTCTAATACTATAACTTCGACTTCCTGACCGCGTTTAAACACGTCGCGCGGCTTCTGTATTCTCGTCCAGCTGATATCGCCGATATGAATTAAGCCCTCGATGCCCGGCTCAAGCTCGACGAAAGCGCCAAAGTCCGTCATGTGGGTAATCGCGCCTTTAATAATATCATTGACGTGAATTCTGTCAGCCACGGTCAGCCACGGGTCTTCTTCAGTCTGCTTTATGCTCAGTGAGATCCTGTTTTTATCTTTGTCGATACCAATAACTTTAACTTTAACTTTATCGCCTTTTTTAAACATCTCGCGGATCTTAACGCTGCGCTTCCAGCTAAGTTCGCTCATGTGAACCAAGCCGTCCATCTCGCCGATTGTCACGAATACTCCAAAGTCCGTAAGGCTGCTGACTTCACCGTCTAAAATATCGCCCTCGTGAACTTTCTCATAGAACGCGGCGCGCTTGCGATCCTCTTCCTGCTTGATAAGCTCGTTGCGCGATAACACCAAACGATGCTTACGGCGATCTTTCTCAAGTACTTTTACATCAAACGTCTGGCCAATAAAGCCGTCAAGATCGACATTCTTGTCACGGCCGGAAAGATGCGAAGCAGGGATAAAGCCCTCAAGGCCGCAGCAATTAACCATGATGCCGCCCTTAACTTTCGACATGCCCTTTACCGTTAAAACATCGCTCTTAGCTAAAGCCTCGTCCAAAGCATTCCAGCGCTTGTCAAGCTCGTGACGCCAGCGGCTTAAAGTCAGCTGCGCTTCCTCGCCCTGACGCACGCTCACGACTTCTACTTCAATTTCATCGCCGACTTTCGGCTTCGCGTCGTCCTCGACCAGCGCCCGGTGCGTCCAATCCTTCACCGGCAAAAAGCCCTCGCACTTAAATCCTACGTCTACAAGCCAGCCGTTCTCGTTCTCGCCCACGACCGTACCGGTTTTAATATCACCGGTTCTAAGGCTGCCGAAATTACTCTGCTCAAGAAGCGCACCCATGTCCTGCTCTTCTGCGTTTAAATTATCCCTGTTCAATTCCTGATCCATAATAAACAAAATCCCCCTAAACTAAATTAAAACTATTTTGCTGCAAATTTCTTTAATCAGCCACTCAGGCGTACTCGCCCCTGCGGCTATGCCGATTTTACTTTTATTTTTGAACCACCCCGCATTCTCCTCAAGCTCTACAGCATCCTCGATCCATAGAACTTCTAAGCCGCCGTTGACGGCAATATCTCGCAATTTGCCAGTATTAGCGCTCGCCTTGCCGCCGATTAAAACCATGCCGTCAAGCTTATTATTTAAGCTATCTTCGGCTAACGCCCGCACCGCCTCCTGCCTCTCAGCAGTGGCCTTGCATATAGTATTGCATACGTGCAGCTCTCTGAACTTAGAGACTAAAACGCCGGCTGCAGCAGCAAGCATTCCCTCTTGCTGCGTAGTCTGCGATATTAAAGCTGCTTTATTATTTAAAATCTTTAAACTCTTTGCCTCTTGATCATCCTTAATCACTGCAGCTGCATTGCTATCTATTACATGTCCAAGTATGCCCTGAATTTCCGGATGATTTTTGTCGCCTAATAAAATAATATAATAGCCCTGTTTAGACAAATCAGCTGCAAGCCCCTGCGCTCTGCTCACGAACGGACAAGTCGTGTCGACAACTTCTGCGCCCTTTAATTTTAATTCATTTAACACGCTTAACGGCTCGCCGTGCGCCCTTATCAAAACTTTTGCGTTTTCAGGAATTTCATTCACGCTATTTGCAACTTTAAGCCCCATGGCTTTAAGCCTTTCAACTTCCTGCGGATTATGAATAGGCAGCCCGATAGTCCATACTTCTTTATTTTTATTATTATTTTCTTTTAACGCATCGCAAATTGCATCGACCGCGCGTTTAACGCCAAAGCAAAAGCCTGCATGATCGGCCATGACTAATTCTAAATTATTAGCCCTGCACATTTATCATTAGCTCCTCTGGACTTTTCTCAAAGTGAATTAAAGCGCTCTTAGCTGCATTCTCTGCTAAAACTTCGGGCTCGTAAGCATCAACGTCAAACCATATCGCCGGCGTGAAATTCTTAAACCATGTCTCCTGCCGCCTGCAAAAGGCCTTAGTGCGCTTTAATGCCTCATTAAACGCCTCGTCTAAACTAATTTCGCCCCTATAATATCTTGCCAGCTCTTTATAGCCCAAGCCCTGCATCGGCGTAAATCTTTCGTCAAAGCCATGCTCAATAAGCCATGCAACTTCTTCAATAAATCCTGATTCAAATTCTAATCTCAAACGCTTTTCTATCCTGCTAAATAATTCAGCCCGCTCGCATCTTAGGCCAATATAAAATACATCAAAGCCAAAATCTAATTTATCGTCCTGTTTATATAACTCAGACGGGGCTTTGCCTGTTAATTCATAAATCTCAAGAGCGCGCGATACGCGTCTAACATCATTTGGATGCAAGCGCTTGGCCGTGACCGGATCGACTTCGCTTAATTTATCATAAAGCTCATTTAAATTTTCATAGCTTTCATATTTTTTTCTGACTTCCGGATCATGAGGCAGCGATTTATTTATAGCTGCGTTAAACAAAGCATTATAATAATACGGCGTGCCGCCTACAAATAACGGCAGCGCTCCGCGTTTATAAATTCTTTCAGCTGCATTAACAGCTCTGTCAACAAAATCTGAAACCGAAAAATATTCGTCAGGGTCTGCTATGTCTATTAAGTGATGGGGAATTTCGCGCCGAATTTCAGCACTGACTTTCTCAGTTCCAATGTCCATGTATCTATATATCTGTCTGGAATCAACCGAGATAATCTCAACTCTTTTATTATTCAACGCAAATAATTTTTTCGCGGCGTTAATGCTCAAGGCTGTCTTTCCAGTTGCCGTTGAGCCGATTATCGCCGCTGCTAACTTACGTTTTTTATTTTTAAGATTTAATGCCTTTAAATCAAATTTTAATTCCAAATTTGAAATACCCTCGTACGCGAATAAATAATTATTTAAATTTAAAATAATTAATTTAAAATCTAAACTCGATTATATCATAATTTAAATTTTTAAATAAAATTTTATTTAATTGCTCTCGCCTCGAGATAATAGCGCTTCTCCTGAGCATGGCCCATCGAGAAAGTTTTGCGCGGCAATATCCCATTAACTACTACCCAATTAAAAAATTGCGTCTTGTCAATCGGCGGCAGCAAAAAGCCTATATTATTTGCGCTCTGCGACGCTAAATCCTTTAACGCCTTATCTTCATGAATAAAATCTATTTCAATATTTTTATTTTTATTAATATATTCATCAAGATAATTCTGCAATATCTCAGTGACTAAAATTCCAAGTTCTTTATTTAAATAAATGACACCAGCTTTATTGCCGGCAACATATTCAACCGGCCAAGCTTCAGCTTTATTTTCAACGCAAATCTTTGCAATATCATTTAACAAATTATTAACATCTACATTCTTTAAAAGCCTGTGCACCGGCTCGAATTTTTGAGATTTTTCATGAATATTTTCAAGCTCGACCATAGCATACCTTGCCGGATGCTCTGACAAATCAGCGCCGGGATTTTTTGCCTTCAGCTCTTCCCAGCAGGCCTTAGCTGTCGCAAGCGAGTGATTGCCGTCTCCGACCGCAAATATCAGCGGCGTATCGCTCTCGGACTTCTTCTTATTAATATAAGCTTCAAGCCGCTTATTAAATCTCTCTGCCTCTTCGCCGCTTACAAGCCACCCGCAAATATTGCCGCCACCGAGCATTAAATCTATATCATAAATTTTCTCAAGCTCAGCTTTATTAAAATTAATTAATTTATTCTCTATGTCATCGCACAGCATTAATACATGCGTAAGCTCAAGCGGCGCATTTTCGCGTATAGCTTTCCTCGGCGGTATGCGCTCAGTCACAGTCTTTTCAGTCGCCCGAATTTCAGCCTTCAAATCCGGATCAAAATCATACTGCTCTAAATCTACAATGCCTATAATCCCAGACCTGACAGAGCCGTCCAATAATTCGCGCTCAACGTAAACATACGAGTTTTTATATTCTTTAAATAAATTTTTATCTAAATAATTTTGCATAGCGTCATTAATTTTCTTGACGCGCTCAGGCTTAAATAATTCTGCGCCGCTGAACTCAGCCTCGGGATAGACCAAATAATAACTTGAAAATTTATTATTCACTAAATCTCTGACCCCGCGCCAATACTCCGGCTGCGACGTGAACTGATCGACTGCCACCACCGGCCATGAATTCAAATCATTTATTTTATCTTTATCCGGCACTAAAACATCAAATTCTTTAAAAATTTTAAAATTTTTCAAGCTCATATCTCCTTTCTTTAAATTAAAAATTTAAAAATTAATTTAAGGCGTCCGGCAAGCTTATTTAACTTTTGCTAAACGCCTTTTTAATTTTACGCTAAGGCCTTAGCAAGTTCTTTAACGCGCTTCAGCGTTAGGCCCGAGTATTTAGCAATTTTATCGAGCGCTAATTCGCCGTCTTTCAGCATATTAATCACGACATTTTCCTGTGTCTCATGTTTGCCTTTCGCCACGCCTTTTGCCATGCCTTTTTGCATCCCCTGCTCAATGCCTTTTGCTAGGCCTTTTGCCATGCCCTGCTCTAAGCCTTCTGCTCTGCCTTCGGCTCGGCTCTCTTCCTGCATGCCTTGCAGGCCGCGAATTACGAGGCCGCCCGCAGCAGTGCTGCTTGAAGACGCGGCCTCTCATCATCCCAAACGCTTTTCATTACATGCTCTCCTTGAGCTTAAGCTAAGGCCTTAGCAAGCTCTTTAACTCGCTTAAGCGTTAGGCCAGAATATTTAGCAATTTTTTCTAGTGCAAGTTCACCGTCTTTCAGCATGTTAATCACGACATTTTCCTGTGCCTCGCTTTTGCCTTCAGCTCTGCCTTTTGCTCTGCCTTTTTGCATACCTTTTTGCATACCTTGCTCTAAACCTTCAGCTCTGCCTTTTGCTATGCCTTTTGCCATGCCCTGCTCTAAGCCTTCTGCTCTGCCCGCAGCTCTGCTCTCTTCCTGCATTTCATCCCAAACGCTTTTCATTGCCTGCTCTCCTTTCTTGTTGCTCTTTAAATATTTTGCCCGAGACGCTAACTCTTCATAATACATATCTTTCACAGGCACGCACATGAAATCATGCATGAGCCTGCCGAGTTTCGTCTCGGCGTCCTGATTCGAAGCATTGACATAAATAATTTTTATCCCATCATTAAATAATCTCTTACCGTTAATATAACGCTCTATCGTATATAACGGCAAGCCGTCGCCTAAAACATCATGCTCAGTTATGAAAATTATAATGCTCTCGCGCAGCTTGTCATAATCTTCTTTCTTAGCAAGCATGTTAGCGTCGATTAACGCACTGTAAAACCTCGCACGTTTAGGCGACGCACCGGCGTTTTCCCGCTGTATCTCTATATCATACTCTAAGCCCTCGCTGTCAACTGCATATATATCAAGCCTTACAGTACGTTTATTAGGCGCACCTTTCAGCGGCTTTTGAGTTTTGACGCGCTTAACTATCAAATCATCTTTGTCAAGTATAATTCTTAGAACTAACTGCGTGCACTTGATATTATTCTTAAAGAAAGTTTGCATGTACCCATCGTCCATTAAGCACGACTGGCGTATCTTCGCGAGCTTTAACGCATCTTCGTCTAAATTATTTAATTTTTCAGCCATATTTTATAAAATTTTATAAATTATTTTCAGCGACACGCCGCACTCTTAATACGCCATTAATTTCTTTAAGCCTGTCGACTGTATCATCCGGCATGGGATGCGAGATGTCAAGCAGCGTGTAGGCGTACTTGCCGCGGCCTTTGTTCTGCAAGTTCTCGATATTAAGGCCGTTATTGCCGAAGAACGCCGTGATTTGTGAAAGCATATTGGGAATATTGCGGTTCAAAATCGCAACCCGCGCCTCAGTAACGCATATTCCGGCGTTCAAATCCGGAAAGTTCACTGAGTTAGTGATATTGCCGTTGTCTAAATAATCTTGAAGTTCTTCAGCTGCCATGACCGCGCAGTTCTCCTCAGCTTCTTCAGTTGATGCGCCTAAGTGCGGCAGGACTACCGCGTTATTTAAATTCACGCTTAAATTATTTGGAAAGTCCGAGATATATTTTGCAACTTTATTATTTGCCAGCGCTGCGCCTAGGTCGTCTTCATTTACTAAGACATCACGCGCAAAATTTAAGATTTTAACGCCGCTGCGCATCTTCGCAATCGCCTCAGCGTTAATCATGCCCTTTGTCGAGTCCATGGCCGGAACGTGTATAGTTATAAAGTCACTGTTAAAATAAATCTCATCAAGATTTTCAACAAGTTTTACTAACGGGCTTAAATGCCATGCGCTCTTGACAGAAAGATACGGGTCGTAGCCATATACATTCATTCCAAGCGCGACAGCTGCATTCGCAACTAAAACGCCTATCGCTCCAAGTCCTATTATTCCAAGATTTTTATTATTAATCTCATGGCCGGCAAATGCTTTTTTTGCTTTCTCAGCGTCTTTAGCTATATTTAAATTAGCTTTATTATCTCTAATCCAGTTATTGCCGCCTATAATATCGCGTGAGGCTAATAATAATCCGGCTATAACTAATTCTTTAACAGAATTTGCGTTAGCCCCGGGCGTATTAAATACAACTATGCCCTGCTCGGCGCACTTCTCAAGCGGAATATTATTCACACCGGCACCGGCTCTTGCTATAGCCCGCAGGCTTGACGGCAGCGCCATTTCCTTCATGTCAGCCGACCTGACTAAAATTCCAGCCGCCTCGTTTATATCTTCAGTCAAGTTATACCCTGCTCTAAACTTATCAAGGCCGGTCTTAGCTATCGAATTTAAACAAAATACTTTGCGCTCTTTCTGGATTCTCATTTACTTTAAGTTCTCGCTTTCAAATTTTTTCATGAACTCAACGAGTTTAGCTACGCCTTCATAGGGCATAGCGTTATACATCGATGCCCGCATCCCGCCGACCGACCTATGGCCCTTAATATTTTTAAATCCAGCTAAGTCCGCTTCTTTTATAAATTTCGCATCAAGTTCTTTATCGCCGGTGATAAACGGCGCATTCATGACAGAGCGGTCTTCAGGCCGCACCGTGCCCTTAAATAATTTAGAATTATCAAGAAAGTCATATAAAATTTTCGCCTTGGCCTCATTGCGAAGTTTGGCAGCCTCAAGGCCTCCGTTAGCCTTAAGCCATTTAAATGTCAGGCCGCAGATGTAAATATTAAAGCATGACGGCGTGTTAAATAAAGATTTCGCGTCAGTATGTGTCTTATACTTAAGCATCGTGGGCGTGAACGGCAGCACTTCGTCATAAATTAAATCATCGCGAATTATCACTATCGCGAGGCCGGCCGGCCCGATATTCTTCTGCACGCCGCCGTAAACTAAGCCGTATTTGCTCACGTCCATCGGCTCACTTAAAAACATTGACGAGACATCAGCAACTAAAATTTTGCCCTTAGTGTCAGGCAATTTTTTAATCGTCGTGCCGTGGACTGTCTCATTCTGGCAGATATAAACATAGTCGGCCTCGGGCGTGATATTTAAATTGCTTAAATCCGGCACGTAACTAAAATTTTTGTCTTCTGAGCTTGCGATAATATTTACTTTGCCGAAAATTTTCGCCTCTTGAGCTGCCTTCTTTGACCATTGGCCGGTCACGATGTAATCAGCGGCTTTATTGCGCATTAAATTCATCGGGATCATTGCGAACTGCGTGTAAGCGCCGCCCTGCAGAAATAATACTTTATAATTTTCAGGAATGCTCAGCAAATCGCGTATATCTTGTTCAGCCGTGAATAAAATCTCTTCGAAGTCCTTGGACCTATGGCTCATCTCCATAACTGACATGCCCGTATCTTTATACTCCAACATCTCGGCCTGCGCCTGTCTCAAAACTTCCTCGGGCAGCACCGCCGGGCCCGCACTGAAATTAAAAACTCTCATTTTTAAATTTCTCCTTTAGTTACTTAAGTTTAATAATAAAAAAATTATGAAATATTATAACGCAACGCAAATTTATAATTTATAATACTGGACATGAATACAGAAATTAACGAGATAAAATTTAAAATCAAATCAAGCTTGAAGACTTTAGGGCTTGAGCTTGACGCTTCGCCTGATGAAATCCGCGCGGCTTTCCGTGAACTTGCAAGAGTATATCATCCTGACGTAGCAGCGCCTAAAGACGCGTGGCGTTTCCAACAGATCACCGGCGCTTATTCATTGCTTAAAAATTTAAATTTCTTGGAGAATTTAGATATAGATAATTTAACAGCTGAAGGCTTAGAGAATTTGAAAGATTTAAAAGACTTTAAAGATTTTAAAGCTGAGAATGCAAATTCAAATAAAGCTGAAGCTAAAGATAATAAAAATGATAGAGATGATGAAGCTGAAGACGCGGCAGAACAGGCAAGAGCAAAAAATTTCGCCGCTAAGATCGACGCGGTTTTAACGCGCTATGAGCATGAGATAGAAAATTTTATAGATAATCAAAATCAAGAGGCCGAGCAAGCGCAAGTTCAAGAGCTGAAGGATAATATTATTTTCAGATTGAACTCGCAGTCAAGCGCCGTGCGCAATATCGCGGTTAAACGCATCGGCAGCTTAATAAATCGTGACGACGTCCGGCAGACTTTAATTAATTTAATTTTAAATCACGGTATCGACAGCGAGAGTTCAAGATTTATTGAGGCGCTGCCTATGGACAATGACACCCGCGAACGCATCGCCTCAAGCGTATGTGAAAAATCTGCCGCGTTTCCAAGCTCATTGATAATAAAATTGCTCGATCTGCGCAATTTAAATAATTTTAATTTTAATTTAATAGAACGTTATATTTTATGCGCAAGTCCGGAAAATTTAGCGCTGATATTGCGGTATTGGCCTAAAGATAAAATTCTGTCAGATACGACTTTAAATAATTTACTGCGCAGCGATGACGCAAATATTTTAGTGCCGTTATTATCCGTCATTAAGCAGAATTTTCCGCAGGAGGCATCAAAGCACGCTAAACGAATTTCAGAACTTAAAGATCACAGTTCGCCGGCCGTCCGCGCTTGGGCAAGAATGCTAAAGCAAGATTAATTTTATACAAAAAATAGCTTGAAGTGTTTAAATCACTCAAGCTATTTTTATTTTAAATTTTTAATTTTTAATTT
>JAFUXM010000158.1 GCA_017470785.1 Synergistaceae bacterium | reverse complement strand
CGGAATTGTCTCAAGGAGCCGTAATAATTTTGGATAATGCCTCATTTCATCGAAAAAAACGGCTTTATAAAATAGCAGAGCTGCATAACGTAAAAATAATTTTTTTACCGCCGTACAGCCCTGAATTAAAATAGAACATTTTTGGCATTGGCTTAAAAAAACTACAGCAGATACATTAAAAAAATGTTCAAATTTGCATCTCGCAATTTTTACCTCTTTTCAAATGTGGTAGCTATAAAGTCATGGTCGGCGCGTTCAGGCGCGAATACCTGCTCTTCCGCGACCTCGCGCGACTCCCGTGCAGTCGCCCGCGTGTAATCGCCTGTCAAGCCTACGAATACCGGCGGCAGCCTAAACGCTGACCGCACTTTCTCTCTATTAGTCTTGTCATAATTATCGAATAAGGCATCTTTCTGCTGGGCATCGCTCAACGGCTGAAACTGTATCGAAACTCGGGGCGTGCCAGTCCCAGGCATCACCGCGTCAAACGGCGCAGCTTCAATTACAAGCATTTTATTAAATCCCTTACGCCCGCGCATCTCATCATTCACAAAGTCTCTTATTCTATCTACCGTATTATCGCCAAGAGTTCCTGCAACTAATAAGGCCAACGGCGGCACTGTGTTGTTTTCAAAATATTCAAAGTTTACTTCTTCGGCCTGCCGTGAACCTTCTACTGCAAGCAAATTACCAAGCCAGCGCGGCACTCCGTACGGCGAGTACGGACAGTATAATTTAAAGTGTATGACCTCGTTCGCGGGCGTAAAGTCTTTACGCTCAATATCGCTCTCATCCGCATAATTGCCCGTCCGCGCATCTAAATAACGCGGGTCGCCGAACTCCTTAAAATATGTCTTAACATTATTTCTAATCTGCACGAACCGCCTAAATCTTTTTCTTGTCTCGTACGGGATTAAATTATTATTCGCGTCATCGCGTATCATGTAAGTAACCGGCGTATACTCGTCATCGAGCTTAGTTAAGCGCATTGTATGGTCTTGCAGACCGCAAATTAAATGCCATTCAGGCATTTAATCCTTCGATATGCTCAATCCAAGCTATGTCGCCCTTGCCGTCCCGTATAATTTCCCAGTAGCCGTTGCCCAAGACTTCCAAGTCACGCCTAACGCGCCGTCTTAATTGTGAATACGGCATTTCTTGATTGCAGAACTCGAAGAAGTGCAATATGCTCTTACGTTCGTCTTCAGCCTCTTTAACCGGTGTCCCGTCATTCTCGGGGTCAGCATTGCCGACCGGCTCAAGCGTAAACCCGAAGCCGTCGATATTCGTGACCATAGCCTCTACGCACTGCGATAATATATTTGAATACTCGGGCAGCCGCACAAGCTTCTCTAAATCATACGGCGGCGCAATTACGCCATTGTCGTATAAATTCATAAACGGGTCTTCAGGTATCTTTAAGCTGACCGGCAAATCTGTGTCCCTGCCCTTAATTACAGTTATGTTATTCTCACTCATTTTTAATCCTCATCCTGCCGGTCATCACATCTCTTATCCCGTCAAGTACAACGCTTGCGGGTACAAATACAGCGCTTGACTTCCAGCCTCCGCTGTCCTGTATCTTCTCACCGTAACGAGACTGCCAGCCTTTTCCAAATAGATAAAACGCTGTCCTTAAATGATGAAACGGCAATAAAAAAATTTCCTGACTGTCCTGCGGCGCAAACGTGAATAAGATTAAATCAACGCCGCTCGCTGTGCTTAATGTCCAGCCCAATTTGCCGGATTTATTATTAATGCTTGGCCGGACGCTCCACGTCTCAAGCGCGAGCTCCGGCTCGTTATGCTTCCAGAACCGCGATGCTCCAGCCTCGCGCGTCTTGGCATCTACTCCAATTTTCGCGCCGCCTATCAGCGTCGCTATATAGTCAATCCCTGTTTTATCAGTATCAATATCAGTCTTAACAACGCTCACACATCCAGGGATAATTTTCTTTAACAGCTCACAATCCGACTGCTCATGTTCACCGAGCGAGTATCTTAATTTGTCATTAAAAGCATGTACCGGCATTAGCCGTTCTCACCCCACACAGCCCAGCCGCTGCGCTTGCTCCTGCCGAATATGTCTATATACGGCGGATAGCTGCAGCTCTCGACAAGCTTGTAAAACTCTTCAGGCTTTGCGCTGTGTCTGTCGCCCCGCGGCGCTTCAAAATGCGTTCCGACATCACGGCGTTTTAACGGCTGCGAACCCTTAACTCCAAATAAAACCTGCTCAGTGCTGCCCCTAAAATAATTGCCCATTCCAAAGGACGGTTTGACCCATGTTAAACAAGTTATGTATCTAAAGCCCCATGCGTCTAATAAGCCAAATGCTTTAGGCAAGCTCCTGTTGGTCACCCATAAATACAAATGGCAATTTTCATCTGCGATCTTGGCCACGGGCAGCTGGGCGATCTCCTGAATTGACATAGTCTGATAGTCAGGCCGTGCCCTGCCGAACTGATCGGCATCGCCCTCGTCGCCCCAATCCCACGGCGGGTCAATTACTATAGTCTGAAACAGTCCTACAGCATCAAGCGGTGTAGCAAGCTTCTCTATCTTCTCTGTATTCTCCTGACGCATATTCTCGCGCTGCTCTTCACGTTCGGCGCGTTTCTGCTCTTTAATCATATTTAAGACTAAGCTCCGCGAAACAATATCATCATTGGCTTTAGCCTCAGCCTTGGCCTGTGCTACGGCCTCGGGATGCGCCGCTAACTGCTGAAACCGCTCCACCTGCTTCTGTGTAAAGCCGGCCTCTTTTATAATTTCTGACTTAGTTTTAGGTTTGTCGTTATTATCTTCAACCTCGGCTTCAGCTTGTGAAGTCCGTGAGTTATCTGCTGCCTGTATCTCTTCAGCCTCAGCATCCTTGACCTTATCCTCTAACTCTAACTCTTCCGGCTCTGATTTAGATTTTAAGAAATCGACACCGCTGTCGATTTCTAAATCTTTGTTTTTATGATTTGTTGTTGCTTTAGGTATCGCCTGCATCAGCTCGCCTATTCTAACTTCAGCGTCAAGAACTGCCTCGCTGATAGCCTGTGCCTCGCTCATTTTCTGCCTGCGCACCGCCTCGGCCAAGCCCACTTTCTTAATAGCCCGTATCTCCGCCCGCACCGCAACAAGCTTCTCACGCCCGATTAATACAAATTTCGTCAAGTCCTCAAAGCTCGCCGGTAAATTATTCTGAGCGTTGACTGCTATTTCGTTCATATTCTATCTCTCCTGTTCTGAATTTTTATGACCATCTCTCGCTGAATTTATATAAAAGGACGCGGAGCGGCCGCAGAGGGAGAGACGTACCCTGTAGCCTGACACGCTTGCAAGTCGTGCCGCGTCCTAAATCTTGATTTATTATTTTTAAAATACGTAGGCTCTGCTTGCAGCCCGTGACTTGTTTAGATAGCCCCACGCCTGAATAAATGCAGCGTAAGCTATAACATCGACCTGGTCATCATGCGGCCCGTTCGGGAATGCTGTAAGTTCCGCCTCTAAGTTATTGAGCCACGGTGCATTTGCAAGATGATACACATTGCCGGCCTCGTAGCGGGCCGCCGCTGGTATCGCCCTCGTGTATTTATCTGTGTCTGGTTTTAATTTTAATATCGGCAGCCCGTCGCGGACGGTCTGTTGATACAAAGTCAAGCCCATATTCGCACTCTCAACGCCTATGATAACAGGCTTATATTCATGAAATTTACGATGTATTAAGGCCGGCTGATCCGGGCCTTCTAACCGCTCACGTAATATATCAAGCACTAACAACTCGCCGTGCGGGGTCAAGGCAAATGTTCCCAGCACGAAATAATCCGCGCTGCTCTTGCGGCTTCCGGCTACGTCGCAGGTCTGAAAAATTTTGCACTGCGTACGCTCGTAAATCTTCGCACCATCGGGCGTTAATAGCCTGTAGCAATCGCCCGTAATATCAAACCGTCTGAACATAGACTGCTTAAATAATCCGCCGGCCTGCGGCCTTGGCCGCCCTTGATACAGGCTCTCCCACGTCCGCGTGCCTTGAGCAAGTTTCGTGTTATACGCCCACTCTTCATCGAACCCGTGTTCAGGCCATAACGCCTCACCGGCCTTGCGCCCTAATATATCTAAGCAGCCCTCTTCGGCTATAGCAGGCAAATTGACTACGTGCCACTGCCGCTGCGTATCCTGCGTGATAATCCGCCCGGCCAAGTCGTCCTCATGCCAGCGCGTCATAATTATCACAACGCGGCCGCCCGGGTGCAAGCGCGACATTAGCGTATCCTGCCACTCCGCCCATAAATTCTCACGGTACGTGACCGACTCGGCCTCTTGCCTGTTCTTGACTGGGTCATCTATGATTAATAAATCCGCGCCCTCGCCCGTGATGCTGCCGCCGACACCGGCTGAAATCATGCCCCCGCTGCAGCCCTGTATCCCCCAGTTTGTCACCGACGCATTGTCCCGCGACACCGTGATATTAAACAGCTCTTGCCCGAATTCTTCTATCTTGCGCCTATTTTCACGCCCGAACTTACGCGCAAGCTCATTGCTGTAGCTGACTTCTATAACGCGCCGTTCAGGATTTTTGCCGATAAACCAGCTCGGGAACGTCTGGGTAACTGCCATGCTCT
Source organism: Synergistaceae bacterium (assembly GCA_017470785.1). GTDB lineage: Bacteria > Synergistota > Synergistia > Synergistales > Aminobacteriaceae > JAFUXM01. The sequence goes on along the minus strand of JAFUXM010000158.1, from coordinate 9,393 downwards.
TGCCGTGGCGCGGCGGCATCGAGATTATTAACCGCGGCAGCACCCCGCGCTCGACTTCTTCTAATAAATGGCATAATAAATTTAAATGCCGCGCATTCTTCCACCGCCCATGATGCACAAGCTCAACATACGCTCTGTACTCATCAACGGCTTTTACGCTAAGAACTTTCCTGAGCTGCTGCTGTATCTCCCTGCGGGTCGGTATTCTCGGTTTTTTCGAGTATGCGGTCAAGCTCCTTCAGCTCCGTTTCGCTCAGGCGCGATAAATCATAAGTGTTAGTAACGGCCACCGGCGCTCCGTCCCTGCCGGTTATCTCATATCTATTTACATCTCTAAACAATTCCGGCATTCTGTTCTTGGCCAAGAATATTTGAGTTGTAGGCGACGGCGGGATAAATTTTTTTGTAGTCGTCTTCTTGAAGCTCTTAGGCTGCCGCGTCTTTACATCAAGTATCGCGACCGTCTGCTCCTCTTCGACGTAATAGCCCGTCGCACTCTTTATCATCGCCATTTTTATTTCAGCGTTAACAGGCTCTTTGCCCCGCTTCACTGCAGCTCTTAACTCGGGATACAATTTTTGCCAATCATAAAAACTCGAGCGGTGTATGCCAAGCTTTAAGGCTATTTGATCGTCGCTGTAGCCCTCCATGGCATAGCTCTCTGCTAATTTAGGCGTTATGTCAGGATCATATCGTGTCTTCTTTCCTTTCTTGATTTTTTCGCTCATGACTATTCTCCAACTAATAAATCTTTATAAGCTATTTGCTCTCCGTTTCTAAACACGCAAACATCATCGCAATTACCCTGCTTAAAATTTATGTATCGCTTTACTGCGACATCAACGAATTTCGGCTCAAGCTCTATGCCGTAACAAATCCTGTTCAGCTGCTCGCAGGCTATTAAAGCCGAGGCCGACCCTAAAAATCCGTCAAGCACAATATTATTTGTCATCGTGCTTTGCTGAATTAAATAAGCTAATAAAGCTACAGGCTTGCTCGACGGGTGGCCAAAGCCCTCGGTCTTTGAGTTCTTAATACTCGGGAACTCAAAACATGTGGCCTGCTTCTGGTCACCGTACCATCTGTGCCGCCCGTCTTGTTTCCAGCCAAAGATAATCGGCTCAAATATATGCTTATAATCACTGCGGGACAGCGTAAATTTATCTTTCTTCCAGACTAAACAGCAAGAGACTTTAAATCCTGCATCTTCAAACGCATCATAAAATATCCTCGACTTCGAACTTGCATAGAACACATAAGCTGAAGCGTCAGCGGCCAAGGCATTTTTAAAGCAATTAAACGCATTCATTAAAAAGCTCAATGCCGCGCTGTCTTTTAAATCATCATTTGCAATTCTGCCTGACTCGTTCTCAAGATTTACGAAATACGGCGGGTCAGTCAATAATAAATTCGCTTTAAAATCGCCCATTAATTTATCGTAAGTTTCCGGCATTGTAGCGTCGCCGCAGATAACTCTATGGCGGCCAAGAAGCCATATATCGCCGGCCTGCGAGATAAGCGGCTCGGTCAACGCCTGTTCTATATCAAAATCATCTTCGCTCGCTGTATCTTTCAGCGCCTCGCTCAGCATCTTATCAAGCTCAGTCTGACTAAAGCCCGTCAAGTCCATATCGAAATTAACAGCTTGTAAATCTTCAATAACTTTATTTAACTTTTCTATATCCCATTCGCCGGAAATTTTATTTAACGCAATATTAAGGCCTTTCTCTTCGGCTTCATTAAGCTCGACAATAACGCACTCGGCCTGTATCTCGCCCAAGTCCTTTAATATCTTTAATCGCTGATGTCCGCCGACAACATGCCCTGTAACTTTATTCCAGATAATCGGCTCGACATATCCAAACTGATTAATCGACTTCTTTAAACTCTCATATTCAGCATCGCCGGGCTGTAAATCCTTTCTTGGATTATAATCAGCCGGTATCAATTCATCTAAATTCTTTAATTCAAGTTTTATACTTTGCATATTTGCCTTCCATCAATTCAACAACAAAATAAAACGTTCTTGCATAAATTTACGCAAGAACGCTGAAATCTAATCTTTAATTTTCGGGAAATTTTTGACGTTACTATTATATCACGGCTTGCCGTATCAATCGGGTGAAAATCGGGTGAAAATCGGGTGAAAAAAAGGGGAAAAAAGTGTGACGCTTGTGCAAAAATTTTTAAGTATGCTTCTTGTGAGAAGGGCAAACTTTATGCTCTGCGTCCCACCATAGCACGCGAAAGATATTACGGTCTCGAATGCCTATAACTCTCTCACGGCCGGTCAAGCGCAGTGAAAAGACCTCGTCTATATCATCTAATTTAAGTTCTTCAAGCCTTGCCCGTGCCTCCGGCGAAAGCTTATTGACCGCGATTGCGTGATTACGCCTGTCTTCAATCTCGCCCCATGTCATACTCTCCCATTTCTTGGCCTGCTCTAATAAAACAAGCCACTTATCAGCATTTAAAGCCGCAAAAGAAAAAGGACTGGCATTATCCATATCCATAATAGAAAACTGCCAGCATATAAACTCGCCCTCGCTGCTTTGCGCAGCAGTTCTAAACGACCGCTGCGCTTTAGGCTGCTTAGCTAAAAACTTTTTAGACTTGCTCACTGTTAGGCAGGCTGCTGTAATACTCAGCCATCGCGGCATGTGTTATAACAGAATGGCCTCGTTCATTTGGCCTTAACCCTTTACGGGCATCGCGCCACGGCGCTTCATTATGCGTCATATCACTTAACTGCTGAGCATTCAAACCGCCGCAAACCTGACACACTGTATCAACCGTCTCCCGCTGTGCCGCTGTTAACGCAGCCGGGTTGCCGCCCACTATCTTAGCCGTAACTTTAAACTCGCCTTTATGACGCTCATACAGCTCGGGGACTACCGGCCCGTTTATCCATGCCTCTATCCTTTCGGGGAACAGCGGCTCATCATCCCATACAAGACTCCACGCCTGCGAATAATATATAAGCTTCTGCAGCTTCATCGCTGACATCGCCCCGTATTTATCAAGAATATATGCTGCTGCATCAAAAACTGTCGCCATAAACACTCCCCCTTTAATTTAAAATAATATCTCAAACGCTATTAAAATTAAATCCGTATTTTCACTCTCACAAACACAAATGCTCGATAGTCAACTCGACTACCTGCTGCCGCCAATACTTCAGCGTATCAATACTCACTTGTAACTTATCGGCTATCTGCGGCCAAGAACCCCGCGCAAAATATCTCAGCTCTACCAGCTCCAATATTTTTTTATTTAACGACTCGTCTATGCCGTACTCGCGCTTCAGGCTCTCCATCATCCGAGCTATCGGCTGCGTAACACTTCTTAAATTAGCAAGCCGCGCCTCTATATCGGCTATCTGCATAGTTCGCTGCTCTACAGGCCGTGAAACGTCACCGCCGTGCGGCATAGCCTCATAGCTCTGAGCCTTGACGGACGAGCCTCGCTCTAACAGCTCAAGCCTCTCGTTCAGCGTCGTTATCTTGGACAAATTAAGCTGATAGTTATATAAACAGCCCTCTGCAAAACGAAATTTTGATTTGTGTTCTTTGCTCTTAAATCTTACCGTCACTTGCTCAGTCCTCCATACTCTTATTTCATGCTCTTAATTAAGCTTATAAATATTCGACTTCGACAGTCACGCGCGGCTCGGCATCATAAACTTTCGTTATGTCATCATGCACAACTTGCGCGTCATCTTTCCACATAACGCCGTTTAGTGCATCTTTAATTATTTTTAATATATTGTCAGTGTCGGGCTTGATGATTGGCTTAATCACACCGTTTAATGCCTTAAGCTGCCTGACCTTGCTCCAGCTCTTAGGAATTGCCCGATACTCAGTCACTTTAATTTCCACTGCGCCTAAATATAAATTATTTAAATCCGGTCGGCACTGTGCTATTGCACACTCGCGCACAAACTCTTTATACGCTTTGCACTTCGGTGGATCGTAAGCGCGGGCATATCCGCCTATAGTCGTCAGCCTTGGCCTGCCCTGCGGCACTGCTGCTCCCGGCACTTCAAATTTAAATATTTTAGTCATTATACCGCCCTCGTATTCATAATATCTTTATGCGTTCCGATTATCGCCGCCGCCTCGTTCTTAGTTAAACTCTCCGGCACATCATGCAGCCGGAAATATTTAATATAACTCAGCTGTTTAGGCGTCGGCTTGTTCAGCAAGTCAGAGGCCTCACCCCGCGTTATGTTCTCACTGAACTCAATATTATTCCGTCTCAGCAAATCAAGCTGCTTATCAGTAGCAGGAAGCTTACGCCACTTCGCTTCCTTGTTTAATGCCGCATTTAAATGATGTTTGTCTATATAGTCATTGCATACGCCGTAAGCATAACTGAAAGTCAAATCTATATCCGCCAATAATCTAAATTTGCCGTCACCATACTTTATTACAGGCCTGTAACCGTCATCGCGCCGCTCAATCCATAGAGTGTTCCCGTTCCACAGCGATATTTTCAAATCATCGCCTACGCGCTGCCATGGATATTTAGACCGCGTGACTACGTCAAAATCACTATCCTCACCCTCGCGTATCATGGCTATATGCTCGTGCTTGCTGCCGCCGTCTTCGTTATCTTCGTTATTTTCGTTATTTTTAGCCTTAATTTTAAACGACGGGCATAAACCATCCATGGCAGAGAACTTGCAGACGTTATGCTTTCTCGCGATGTCTACAAAATCTAATATCAAACAATCCTCTTTGTTCGGCGCTTTTCTAAGCCCCCGCCCGATGCACTGAACATATAAACCGGCTGACTTTATTGGCCGCGCCATCATAATTATATCTGTCTCCGGCACGTCCCAGCCCTCAGTTAGCACGCCTACATTAGTTAATATCTGCGTCCTGCCGCTCATGTAGTCATTTAAGACTTCATGCCGCCGGTCATTGCTCATATTCCCCCAGACCGCCCCGCATTCAACTCCGCGCTGATTAAATGCAGCTGCTACATTATGCGCATGAGCAACGTCAACGCAAAACACTACTCCGCGCCGTCCCTCGCCTAATTCCAAATATTTATCAGCTATAAGCGCATTGCGCTCCGGCGTATCAACAACTACCGCAAGTTCTTTCTGTGAATACTCGCCGGCCTGAATTTTTACGCCTGATATATCTGTATTTGTCAATATCTCAATACCCCGTGACCTGCATAAATAGCCTGCCTCCGTCATAGCAGCTATTGATCGCTCAAACACGGGCGTATCTCCAAATATGTGCTTCAGCCCTAACTTATCATTCCTGTACGGCGTTGCCGTAAAACCTATTAATACGCGCGTCTTAATATTCTTTAAGAAATCGAGTTCCTTAAATATCCTTACGTAGCTGCTTGCCACTGCGTGATGCGCTTCGTCGCAGATACATAACTCAAATCCCCGCTCCTGCAGTTCCTCTAAATGTCTTACGGCTGTTTGAACTGATGCTATACAAATTTCAGATTTCAGCCCGCTCAAATCCTGCGCTTGCAAAAAGCCTATATTAGCCTCAGGATAAACTAATTTAATTTTCTGTTCTGCCTGTCTCAATAGCTCCTCTCTGTGCGCCAAAACTAATGTCCGCACTTTCATCTGTCTTATAATCGCCCCGAAAATTATCGTTTTTCCAGTCCCTGTAGGCAATACAATTAATTGCCGTGTCTGACTTTCAGTTTGATTTAATGCTCTAAATACTGCACTCAACGCTTCTTCTTGATATTCCCGCAATTTTAATGACATCGAAACACCGCCTATTACTGAATTTATAATTTTATGCACACTAAAATTTTCAGCTCTGATAGGGGAGGGGTTAGTGTGCATAACTCTCTCAACCCATGATTTTTACTGCATTTGCTATGAAAAATTAGTGTGCATATTAGTGTGCATATTGTGTGCATAATTAGAATTTTAGTGTGCAAAAAGAAAAAATTAGAAAGTTATGCACAGTTATGCACACTAAAATAATTAAACTAATATAGTAAATATCAATATTTATATTAGTTATGCACACTAATTCTCCCTCTCTCAGACCCATAAATTTTCGACGTTAATACAGTGCTTAACATTACTTACGAAAAAAATTAGTCATAAAAGCCTTTGATTGCGTATTCTACACCTCGCCTTTCTCCGCGTTTATTTAGTTTCTCGTTTTTCACGAGTTCATCAAGGCAGCGAGTTATATAATTTCTCGAGACGCCTATAGCTTCTCTTAATACTCCAGCCTTAAACCACTGGCCTTTCTCATAATTCCGCTCTATATATTCCCAGATAATATTCTTGACGCTTGGAGCTTGCGGCGGGGTCAAGTTTATTTCCATACTCACGCGCTCCTGCTCTTGGCCGTCTTCATCTTCGCTCTCGCAATTAACTATCCTGTAACTGAACGGCGAGAACTTAGCGTACCAGCTCTTAAGCGGTCTGACTATATTCCAAGCATTGCCGCCCATCCTTATAGCCTCGTTATTTACTTCATCCTTTGCTGCCTCGATGCCGATTAATAACGCGACGTCTCTATTCAGAATGCTCGTGCCTATGACTTCATCCTGTGTCATCTCATATTGCTGTTCTTTAGTCTTGCGCTTGCGCGTGTGATGCATCAATGTTTCAGCGACCCCGGTTGAATTGCCCAAATCCATTAAGTAATTCACAATGGGCTTCATTGCATCGGCCTTATTCTCATCCTGCGTATGGAATGCACTGAGCGTATCAAAGAAAATTATATCCGGCCTATATTCTTTAACTATGCTTGTTATATTTGCCTGCCCCCGCGCGTTGTCTAAATCAAGTGATATTTTATTCCTGCGGGCTTCAAGCGAACTGTAAATCGTAACGTTATCCTTATTAGCGTTCCAATTTGCAGCCTTTAAGCGTCTAATTAAAAGCTCATAGCCGGTTTCGCCCGCGAATATGACAATGCGTTTAGGTTTGGGCTCATAAGCGAAGCCGTCGAGTATCGAGCCGCCTACGCTCAAGTCGCATACAAGCCTTAACATAAACCAAGTTTTCCCTACGCCTGATGCGCCGACTACCATGCTTATTGCGCCTTTGGGAAATATGTCGGCTATAAACTCTTGGGGCGGTATCTTGGCCGTTATGTCTAAAGCCTGCTGGGCGCTTTGCAGCTGCTGAAACTGTAAGCATCTATTGCGTTCGGCAACACTCATACAAGCCCATTTAACATGAGCAGTCAGTCTCTCCCGCGCTGCCAGCTCGCCGTACTCGCAATAATAATCATTCCAGTCCGAACAGCCTGCGGCCTGCAAAAACTCGTCAAAATCAGGAGCAAATACGCCGTCAAGGTTATATTTTTTATTCGCTGCATTCGCATGATCAAGGCCGGGGTTCTTGCCCTGCTTCCTTGCAGTCTCAGCGTCGTTATCGGCCATGATAATAATTTTATGCTGCCTAAACGTTTTGCGTAAAGCCTCGGCTGTCTTATCCAACCCGCCGCAATTCATAGCACAAACTACAGGGCAGCTGGTAAGCTCGTATAAAGTCGCGCCGGTTGCATAGCCTTCGCAAATTATAATCGGCTTGCTTGTATCGCCATTGGCTTTGTCTAAATCTATATTAAAGAACGCGCCGCTTGGGCTTGTATCTTTAGCAAAACGTTTAGAGCCGTCGGGCAATATACGCTGCATACTCTTAAATTCGCCGCGAATATCGCGTAAGGGCAAAAGTATATTGCCGTCCTTATCGCTCTTTAACTCGCCGTGTATTCCTACATGCTTATCCTTTAAATAGTCGAGTTCAGGATTAATTAATTTAGGCGCATTATCAAATTCTTTTTTAGCTCTGATCAAAGCATCAGCCTTGACTTGCGCCTCTTGCTTTTTGCGTTCTTCCTGAATGCGTTTTGCCTCGGCCTTAAATTCAGGAGTTTGCGACAAAGCATAATATTTATCATATTGCTTATCGCCTTTTAAATTCTTAAAGTCAAAGCGCCACGTGAACGCGTCCGAACTGTATTTATAGTTAATGACATAACCGGCGGGGCAGCCGTCGGAGTGAATAAGATACTCGCCGCTTGTCTTGCTGCCCTTGTCGCCCTCTACTTTATAACGTACCTTCTTATCAAGAATTAAATCAATGCTCTCAATCGGAGCAAGCGCGCCGCCCTCGGCTGAATATAAAAACTCTGTGAACTGCTCCATAATTAAATTTTCAGGCACTCGCTCATATGTCACAAAGCTCCCCCATTTCTATCAGCGGCGCGGCTACACTGCGCATGGAGACCACCCGCACTGAGTGCATTTCTGACAGCCGCTCTCGTATATCACGGCCTTTGCCCCGCATTCTGGACATTCCTCGCCTGCAATCAAGACCTGCGTATCACGCGACCCGTCGCGATAGACAGTTATCCCCTTGCAATTCTTTATCCATGCGTATATATACGCCCGTTCAACGTCCCGCTTAGTTGCGCTGTTAGGTAAGTTAATTGTCTTGCTTACGGCTAAATCGACGTATTTCTGAAATGCTGCCTGCATGTCGATATGTTCAAAGAAATTAATCTCATGAGCCGTAACGAACACGCCGTTATCAAGCCGCTCGTCTTTATTTTTCAATGCCTCTTCATAATCCGCGTTGACGTAATGCAGAATAGTGCGGTTTTCTTTGTCAAACGCGACGCGGTCGTATTCAAGAGCAAAGTGCGGTTCTATGCCTGAGCTGCAGCCAGCTATTAAACTAATTGAGCCGGTCGGCGCAATGCAAGTTACGCAGGCATTGCGGCCATTTGACTGGTCATGGCCTATTTTTTGGATAAATCTCATGACTTGTTCAGCAAGTTTTAATGACTTTTGCGAACCGTATTTAATTCCAAGTTTGCAGAGCATATCTGCCCAGCCCATAACGCCTAAGCCGATTTTACGGGTTAAATTCACGGCCTCGGTTATCTCAGGCAGCGGATAATGATTTGCGTCTATCACGTCGTTTAATATTTCTACCGCAATACGCGTTACTTTTTCAAGTCCAGCCCAGTCTATATCGCGGCTCTGAGTTATGAAATGCGCTAAATTAATTGAGCCTAAGTTACAAGCCTCAAAATTCAGAAGCGGCGTTTCACCGCACGGATTAGTTGCCGTAAGCTTTCCTAATTCCGGCGTCGGGTTATGCCGGTTTATCTCATCAAAGAACACAAGCCCCGGGTCGCCGTTCTTCCACGCGCAGTCGATTATCGCATTCCAGACTTTGCACTCATGCTCATTCAAAATTTTATTTTCGACCTTTTGCATGAACTCATCGCTCATTCCAACGCTGATATTAAAGTTATTCAGGCGTTTAGAGTTATCGGCCTTGCAGCTGATAAATTCCAATATATCGGGGTGGTTAACGTTGAGAATACCCATGTTTGCCCCTCGCCGCGTACCGCCTTTCATAACCTT
>JAFUXM010000157.1 GCA_017470785.1 Synergistaceae bacterium | reverse complement strand
TTTTTTTAATAAATTTAATCTCACTTGCTGATGCAAAAAATTATAGCCGCGCCACTCTTTAAATTTATTATGATTAACCAGCCAGCGCTCAAGTTCTTTAACGCCTTGCCCAGACTCAAGTTCTCCGGCTATGCGCATCAAGTACGGGCAGGCCAGCCAGAAGCTCGTCGGGAACGGCGTTAATTTGCGCGTCAACGGCGCACAGATTAATACGCATGTCTCAGAATGCTTGCAGGCCTTGCATTTAATGCAGCCTAATATTAAAGAAGCGTCAAATTTGCGGCCGCGCATAAATTTATTTATTATTTAGCTAAATTAAGCTCGTGAATTAAATTCTTTAATAAATTTGCGAGTGCGCCGGCTGACTTGGCCATATTGTCTAATACTTCCTGCGCTGTTAATTTTTCGCCGGTCAGACCTGCGGCTTTATTAGCTACGCAGCTTAAAGCTGCGCACTCAACGCCCATTGCGTTTGCAATTATAATTTCCGGCACGGTCGACATGCCGGCTAAGTCAGCGCCTAAAATTTTTGCCATCTTAACTTCAGCCGGCGTCTCAAAGCTTGGCCCTGCAAATGCTGCGTATACGCCGCGCTTTAAATTATGAACTCCGGCCAAGCTCGCAGCCCGCTCCATAAGGTCTAATAATCTCAGCGAATACGCGTGCGTCATATCAGGAAATCTCACGTTCCAACGCGGCTCGTCAGCACCGCGCAACGGATTAGCGCCCATTAAATTAATATGATCAGTGACTGCAACTATATCGCCGCTCTGCAGCCAGTGGCTTATCCCGCCTGACGCATTAGTCGCAATATATTCTTTAATGCCCAGCATACATATTACGCGTGTTGGGAAAGTCACTTCCTGCATTGAATAGCCCTCGTAGTAATGCACGCGGCCTTGCAATATAACTATATCGCGGCCATCGATATTTTTAAATATTAATTTGCCCGCGTGGCTCGGCGCAGTGGACACAGGCCACCCGGGAATATCTTTAGCCTCTATAATAATTTCCTGCTCTTGATTTTGCTCATCAGCTGCACCGCCAAGCCCTGAGCCTAACACTATTGCTGTCAAAGGCTGAAAGTCGCCTATCTTAGATTTAATAAAGTCAACGGCCTCTTGAGCCTTGTTATATAAATCGCTCATGATTTTAAATTCTCCTAATTAAAATAAAAATTAAAATTTAAATTTCATGTTCGCGGCGTTCTATGTCATCGCTTGACATAGCCTTACCGAACAAATAGCCCTGCGCTAAATCGCAGCCGGCCTGTTTCAAAAATTCAAGCTGCTCCGGCGTCTCGACGCCCTTAGACAATGCCGGTATGCCCAGCCGCTGCGCCATGCCGATTATCGCCGCGATAATTATATTTGCTCTATGATCTTCGCTCACTTCGCCCTGCGAACTGAACTTAGCCTTCGGGCTGTCCTGATTAAGCGATTTAATCATATCCATATCTATTTTCAGGCCGTCAAGCGTGAAGTCTTTTAATACTTTCAGCGATGAGTAGCCGCTGCCGAACGCATCCATCCAAACTTTAAAGCCATGTTTGCGCAGCCTGTCGGCCTCGGCCTTCAATGCGTCCATGTCCATAGCTATTAAGCTCTCGGATATTTCAAAGTTTAACATGCCTCTTGGCACATCATATTTCTTTGCCGTCTCTTCGATCACGCTGACTATATCAGTCATCTCGAAGTCAAGACGCGATACGTTAAGAGATACGGGCAAAAGTTCTTCGCCGGTCTCTTGACGTTTCTTTAAATATTCGCAGACTTTTTCTATTACAAACGTATCAAGCTGATGTATCTTGCGCTGGTCTTCCAATATAAATATAAAGTCTTTAGGCGGTATAAAGCCGTAGGTCTTATCTTCCCATCTTGTCAGCGCTTCTACCGAGGCGATCTTGCCCGTCTCAACATTTATGACCGGCTGGAAGAATACTTTTATATTGCCGTTTGCTAACGCATTCTGGAAGTTCTTTAACACATATTCCTGCAGCTGGATTTTTTCTTCCATTTTGCCGTCGTACATCTGAGAACTCGTGCCGTATTCCTGCCGGATGCTGATGCACGCGAGCTTTGCGCAGTCGCATATTGCGCTTATATCTGTCTTAGAATCTTTAACGTGATATATGCCGGCCTTCATCTCGACTATGACGCCGCGCCGAATATTATTTATCCTGTCGCCCATGCGTTTAATCTTGTCTTCTAAGTCTTTAATTTCTTTCGAGATATGATCGGCTTTATACATGGACGTCATGACTATAAAATGGTCGTTGGCGACGCGGGCCGTGAGTGAGTACTGAAACGCGTCCTGCAAAATTCTTGCGATGGACTTTAACATTCTGTCGCCACCCGCAAAGCCGTAGGTCTCATTGTAAGTATGAAAGTTGCGAACGTTAAAGTAAATGCAGTAACAATTCAGTTCGGGATTGCTGAGAGTTTTATGAATATATTCAGGAGCTTTGGCTCTAAAAGCAATCATGTTTAACAGGCCGGTGAGTTCGTCTTTGTCGCTGTCCAAAACTTGATCCGCTAAATCATTCATGCCGCTTAACGCCGACAGCTCGCTTCTGACTTGAGTATCATGAATATAGACGTAAAATATGCCGCAGCCTAAAGCATCGCTATGGACTAAATGGCCCCAGTCTTCGATAGTCTTTATATTGCCGTTCTTAGTGATAACGCGGTACTGCACGTAGTTATAGCCGCCGCTGGCTCTGACCTGCTCGCTCACGGATTGATTGACTTTCTCTAAATCCTCCGGATAGACTAAGCTCGAGAAGCAGCCTCCGGTGAACTTCATGAACTCATCTATAGTGTCGCACTCAAAAATTTTTGCAAGCGCCTTGCTCGCGAATAAAATATTCTGTTCGCCGTCATCTCTGTAAATCAAGAACGCGCCGGGCATATTCTCCGAGAGCATCTCAACCGAAAGATATTTATCTGCCATCGGCCAAATTTCGCTTAACGTCCGCTCCGACATCTTACATTAAAGTCCTCCTTCATAATTTTTATTTTTAAATTTTTATTTACGTGAAATTTTAATTTACTTAATTCAAAAACATGAAATTTATTTTAAATTTTAAAATTATTATAGCGCAAAAAAATTTTTGCTTTAGAAATCGGCGCAAGATTTTTTGATGCAAGGCATCCAGCGCGAAAATTTATTATAATAATTAGAATTTTTTTAAAATTATTAAGTTAGGAGAAATTAAAAATTATGTCACAAGAAATTTTTAAGCGCGTGAGCATACGCAAGTTTGAAAGCCGGCCGGTCGAGAGCAGCAAGCTTGAAAAGATTTTGCGGGCGGCAATGGCTGCGCCGTCAGCAGGCAACCAGCAGCCTTGGGAATTTTATGTAGTTACTAATCAAGCGAAGATTAAAGAGCTTGCGCAATGCAGTCCGTACTCAGGCTGCGCCGCGAATGCGCCGGTGTTAATAGTCCCGTGCGTTAATCAAAGCAAATTAAAATTTCCGGAGCTTGACGAGATAGATTTAGCTATAGCGACGCAAAATATTTTGCTTGAGATAACAGCGCTTGACTTAGGCGGCGTGTGGCTGGCAGTCGCGCCGTTCACTGACCGGATGCAAAAGGTCTCGCAGATTTTAGAGCTTGATGATAATTTAAAGCCGTTTGCGATAGTCGCGCTGGGTTACCCGGCTGAAAATAAAACTCAGCAAGACAGATTTGATGAGGCGAAGGTGCATTATGTTGAATAAAAATAAATTATTTTTATTTTTAAATTTACTTTTAATTTTTAATTTAAGCGCGGCTAATGCTGTTGCAAATGTTAATAGCTATGATGCTTATGCTATAGCGACAGCGCCCAGTGCGCCGATTCTTGCAGGCGATAATACGCTCGACGACGAATTAATTTACGGCGATGTAAGACCGGCTGTTATCTCCGGCGATAAAGTTTTATTGGAGATGTCTTACGGCTTGGCCGAGGTTGATGCAAAATATATAAAGTTAGTTAGTCAGGCCGAGGCTGAGAGATGGCGCGATGAAGCAGCGTATCAAGTCATAACGCCGTTTGCTGACGTCCAGCCCGAGGCCGCGACTTCGTCGTATCCGTATGTAATTACTTTACCGCGCGGCGCTTATTTAAAGCTTGGTGAAATTAATTCTGAGGACACGCGCTATGCTAAGGCCGAGTTAGTTGACGGCGAGACAGGTTGGATCAGACGCCCGTTAGTCAGGCCAGTAAGACACTGGGGCGAATTTAGCGAAGAGCAGACGCGCAAAAATTTAATTAACGATGCTAAGTTATATTTAGGCGCAAGCTACAGATGGGGCGGCCTCACTCATGCCGGCGTTGACTGCTCGGGATTAATTCACATGGTCTATAGACTAAACGGCCTTGAAGTATTCAGAAATTCAAGGCCGAAGAGCGGCCACGCATTAGCGTTAAAGCATGTTGAATATGATTTTAATAATTTAAAGCCCGGCGACACTATACACTGGAACGGCCATGTCGGAATGTACTTAGGCGGCGGCAAATATCTTCACGCTAACGCAAAAGATTTCAAGGCCGTTATAAATTCTTTGATTTCAAGTGATGCAGATTTCAGAGAAGACTTGGCTGATATTCAAGCTATAAATACTTTTGCTACGGCCTTTCCCGAAGAGCCGGATAAATTAATTATCAAAGAATTTTACGCTGATAAATTTTTAGAGTCAGGCGACGAGGCGGGATATAGATTTTATGTTAGGGTCGATGGCTACGCTCCGAGCGAGGCCGTGATTTATCCCGAAGGAATAGACAGTCCTGAATGCAAAATTGTTATAAGCGATGACCGCGCCGTATGGCGCTTTGTATATTCTGACAGGCACAGCGATAAAGCGCCTGAATATATCTACAGCAAGTCCGGGATTTATAAGCCGGCCGTGCAATTATTTAATAATTTAAATAATAAAAATATCTCGAGTGATGTTTACGAGATGGCCGCGCCGATTATGATTAATAAAATTCTAAGCTCTGATGCTGCGCCTGTGAGCGTTGAAATTAAAGAAATTAAAAATATTAAAGATATTAAAGAAAATGAGCATGGCTTTGTGATGCTTAGCGACGTTGCGCCTGAGATAATGCAGGAGATTAGATATTATTCAAGCTATAATTTTGTAGGAAGTAAGATTAACGGCTACGAAGAGCCGAGCGCTATGCTCACGCGCAAGGCTGCTGAGGCTTTGAAGGCCGTTAATGATGAATTAATGCAGAATTATAATTATTGTTTAAAAATTTACGATGCGTACAGGCCGCAGCGGGCAGTAGATCACTTCATGAGATGGGCCCGCGACAAGCGAGATATGAAAATGCGTAAGGACTTTTATCCTGAGATAAAAAATAAGGCCGATGTATTCAAACGCGGCTACGTTGCCCGCAAGTCCGGCCACTCGCGGGGCAGCACGGTTGATTTAACGCTCTATGACTTGAAGGCCAAGCAGGATTTGGACATGGGCGGCACGTTCGATTACTTCGGCGCTAAGTCGCACTATGATTATAATAAATTAACGCAGGCGCAGCGTGCTAACCGTAAGCTGCTGCGCGATGTAATGCTCAAGCATGGATTTAAAGCAATCTCAACCGAGTGGTGGCACTTCACGCTTAAAGACGAGCCTTATCCTAATAAATATTTTGATTTTGAAATTAAGAAATTTTAATTAAATAATTAAAATCAAGAGCGGCGAGTTTAAATTCGCCGCTCTAAAATTTTTTTTGCAAGCTCCGTAATTTAGCGCGTTGATTTTAAATTTTATTTTGAGATAGAATTAATTTATTAAAATTTATATTGCATGGTCTTGAGCAGTTAAGCTTGGCTTGGCTCATGCAGAAAGAACAAGGAGATGTTGAAGTTGAGAAAGTTTTTCGCGCTGTTCCTTACTGTTGCAATGTTATTTAGCTATGCTGCTGCATTTGCGGCCTATCCTGAGAAGGCCATTGAAGTAATCATACCGGCCAATCCCGGCGGTGACACTGATACGACCGTAAGGGCTATTACGCAGTCGCTTACTGAGCTGTTAGGCCAGCCGGTAGTTGTAACGAATATGGCCGGCGGCGCAGGTTCAGTTGCTTTAACTGAAGTGCTTAACCGCAATGCGGACGGCTACACTGTGTTCTATCATCACGTT
This sequence comes from Synergistaceae bacterium, assembly GCA_017470785.1. Taxonomy (GTDB): domain Bacteria; phylum Synergistota; class Synergistia; order Synergistales; family Aminobacteriaceae; genus JAFUXM01. Next base: position 17,905 of record JAFUXM010000157.1, on the reverse strand, counting down.
GACACGCTCTTGCTTGAGCTGCTTGGCCGCATGAATGAGGGCTGGAAGTGGGAGAACGTGCTTGACATAGCAGCAGTGACCGGCGGCGGCAACACTTACTGCCTGTTCGTGCGCAAAGATAACGCTAAAGGTCTTAAGACGTTTGAGGACGTAGTGAAGTATGCTAAAGAACATCCGGGCGAACTGACTTACGCAGTCGAGATGGGCGGTACGCTGCACATGCACGCTCTTGCTATGATGCAGGCTCTTGGCATTGAAGTTGACTGCATAGATTTAGGCTCAGCGTCAGACCGCAACGTTGCATTCTTGGGCGGCCAGGTTGACGTACTCGAAGCTCTTTACTCGCAGGGCAAAGAGTATATCAAGACCGGCGATTTCATTCCGTTATGCGTGCTTGGCAACGAGCGCAACGAGAACTTTAAAGAAATTCCGGCCTCGAAAGAGATGGGCTTCCCGTTCGCAGCCGAGTGGTTCTATTACTTTGGCTTTAAGAAAGGCACGCCTGTTGAGATAGTCGCTAAATTCTCCGAGGCAGTGGGCAAGGCTGTAAAGATGGAGCCGTATCAAAAAGCTTTGGGACTTTATGACTTCCATGATAATTTCCAGCCGGCTGAAAAGGGCGTTGAATTTATGAAAGGCGTTCAGGCCGTCTATGCTCCAATGGCCGAGGCGTTATTAGCTCAGTAATTAAATTTAAATTTTAAAATTTCAAAAAATGCGGCATTAATTTGCCGCGTTTTTTGTATATAAAATTTGTGAGCGCGGGGTGATGTTTGAGAATGGGCAATAATAAGAAAAATTTTAAGGATTTAATAGCCGGACTTGTCGTGATGATAATTGCGGCGTTCTTTTATTGGACGACGCTGGGCACTAAGTCATTTATGAAGATGGGGCGCGGCCGGCTTGCGCCTGATGCAGTGCCGAAGACCATAGCGGGCTTAATGTTCGCGCTGGGAATAATTATAATTATAAAATGGTTCATAGCTTTCAAGCGCGGCACGCTGCCGCCTCTTGAAGCTGAAGATGACAGCGCGGACTGCGAGGGTATGACTGAGCAGCAAATTAAAACCCGTCACTTGTTCCAGAAAATCACAATGCCTGTGACTATATTATTTGTATTTTTATATATTTTATTCATGCCTGAAGCCGGCTTTGTGATCTCGACAATAATATTTTTGACTTTCCAGATAACTTTGCTTTCAACTGATATGTCGCTCGGCAGCTGGGTGAAGAATTTAATTATAGCTGTGATTGCTGCATTAGCGATTTATATAATCTTCGGCTGCGCGTTCGGGCTGGCAGTGCCTAAAGTCTCGAGCGTTGATTTGTATTTAAATGACTTATACAGGCTAATGGCCGGTGCGAATCAAAATTAGGGAGAGGGTGAATAGTTAATCATGTGGGAACTTGTGATGAACGGCCTGCAGCAGATGAGCAATAGTTTAGCAATAGGCATGACAGCCTTTGGAGTATTCTTAGGCGTGATGTTCGGCTGTGTGCCTGGCTTGAACGGCAATACGGCGCTTGTGTTAGTGCTGCCCTTGACTTATAAATTGCCGCGTATGGCAGCGTTTGCGTTAATCATGGGAATATATATCGGGTCATGCTCGGGCGGTTTAATCTCAGCTATATTATTAAATATCCCGGGCGCAGCGTCGAACGTTGCGACGCAGTTTGACGGCAGCCCTATGGCTCGTAAGGGCGAGGCCGGCAAAGCTTTAGGCACGGGAATTTTTTATTCGTTTATTGGATCTTTAATAGGCTTTGCAGCATTGTTCTTTTTATCAGGGCCTATTGCAGGCATAGCTATAAATTTCGGCAAGGCTGATTATTTTTGGATGGCGTTCTTTGCATTAACTATGGTCATATCGCTTTCAAGCAAGAATTTATGGAAAGGTCTTGCTGTTGCTTGCTTAGGATTGCTGTGTTCATTTATCGGAGCGTCTGAAGTTGACGGCACAACGCGAATGACGATGGGAATGCACGCGTTAGATGCCGGAATAAATTTAATTCCGGCTTTGATAGGAATTTACGCAGTCGGCGAGATGATTAACGCATCTAAGAGCTTTGATAAGAAAGCTAAAATTATCACTAATTATAAAATACGCGGCTTTGGCTTCACGTGGCAGGAATTTAAAGAGCAGTTTGTGAACATGATTACGTCGGGCATAGTCGGGACGTTTATAGGCATACTGCCCGGGGTCGGCGGCATGACTGCTAATGTCGTTGCGTATTCCGTCAGCAAATCTACGTCTAAACATCCTGAGAAATACGGCACAGGCTATATGGGCGGCGTAGTTGCGTCAGAGACTTCGAATAATGCGTGCGTGGGCGGCGCAATGATCCCGTTATTTGCTTTAGGCATCCCGGGCGATACGTTCACGGCTGTTATGTTAGGTGCAATGATGGTTCACGGGCTGCAGCCCGGGCCGTTGGTCATGACTAATAATGCAGATTTTATTTATGGAATTTTCGTTGCGCTCATGCTTGCAAATATATTTTGCGTGATATTGCAGTACTACGGCATAAGAATTTTTGTGCGTATGCTTGCAGTGCCTAAGCATATATTGCTGCCTATTATAATGGTCTTGTCGCTTGTCGGCGCAATCGCGATTAATAACAGAATATTTGACGCATGGATCGTGTTAGTGTTTGGAGTTTTAGGCATAGTGATGAATAAGCTCGAGTTCCCGATAACGCCTATTATTTTAGGCTTTATATTAGGGCCGCTGGCCGAGACTAATTTGCGCCGAGCTTTGATGGTGAGCCGCGGAGCGCTGCTGCCGTTAATCTCTAACACACCGTCGATAGTTTTAATAGCGCTGTCTGTATTGTCATTAATACTTGCGCCGAGGCTCTTAGCTAAAGAAGCCGCAGCTAATATTGATGTCAAGGAAGCTGACGACGAGGGCGAGATTTAATTTTAATTAGCATATATATAATAAGAAGAAGTTTGCTTTAAATTATTAAATTTAAGCATATTAAATAGGAAGAAGTTGATTTAAGTCATGAGCAAGATAGAGAAATTTGAATTGTTTAAAGTGCCGCCGCGCTGGCTGTTTTTAAAGCTTACGACTGACGACGGTTTAGTAGGTTGGGGTGAGCCTGTGTGTGAAGGCAAGGCTGAGACTGTAGCAGCAGCTGTTAAAGAACTTGGATCGCAGCTGATCGGCCATAGTGCGACTGACATTGAAGATGCGTTCCAGTTAATGTATCGCGCAGGCTTTTATCGCGGCGGCCCGATTTTAACGAGTGCAGCGTCTGGAATTGAGCAGGCGATGTGGGATATTAAGGGCAAGGCGTTAGGCGTGCCGGTCTATGAGATGTTGGGCGGCAAATGCCGTGACAGGATAGAAGTATATAGGTGGATCGGCGGCGATCATCCCAGAGACACTGGCGAGGCAGCTAAAGAAGCTGCGGCGCAGGGCTATAAGGCCGTGAAGATGAACGGTACGGATGAATTGCGATGGATTGATACGTATGATAAGCTCGAGGCGACGGTTGAGCGCGTCGCAGCGATTAAAGAGGCCGTGCCCGGTATGCGCATAGCTGTAGATTTTCATGGCAGAGTGCATAAGACTATGGCTAAGAAATTAATACACATGCTTGATGAATATAATTTAATGTTCATAGAAGAGCCTGTGTTATGTGAAAACGAAGATGAGTTTATCGAGTTTGCGAGGACTTGCCATACGCCGATAGCTACAGGTGAGCGCAATTACACGCGCTGGGGCTTTAAGCACATGCTGACGCGCGGCGGCGTTGATATTATTCAGCCGGATGTATCGCACTGCGGCGGCATATTAGAAGCCCGTAAGATTGCCGCAATGGCCGAGGCGTTTGACGTAGCTTTTGCGCTGCACTGTCCGTTAGGGCCGATTGCGTTGGCTGCGTGCTTACAAGTTGATTTTTGTTCGCCCAACGCTTTTATTCAGGAGCAGAGCGCAGGCATTCACTATAACGCCGGTTATGATTTATTAAATTACATGAAGAATCCTGAGATATTTAAATGGAAGAACGGTTATTGCGAATTATTAACTAAGCCCGGGCTGGGCATTGAAGTTAATGAAGATTATGTGCGTGAGATGGCCGCGAAAGGTCATGACTGGCATAATCCGGTGTGGCGTGACTCTGACGGGATTATTGCCGAATGGTAATTATTGATAAAGGGGGAATTGATGATGACACCGTTGGAATATGTGCAGCAGCGTAAGATTGTTGCGATAGTGCGCGGACTGAAGCCTGATAACATGCTGAGGTTAGCGCAGGCTTTTAAAGATGGCGGAATAGGCCTTATGGAGATTACGTATAATCAAAAAGCGCCGGAGACTTGGGCTGATACGGCTAAAGCTATCGAGGCCGTGAATAAAGAATTTGGAGACGAGATGTTAGTAGGTGCAGGAACTGTAATAACGCTTGAGCAAGTCGCGATGACTTATAACGCCGGCGGCCATTATTTAGTCACGCCGAGCACGCAGCCTGAGATTATAAGAGCCGGTAAGGCTTTTGGCTTGGGATTATTCCCGGGGGCTTTCACGCCGAGCGAAATTTTAGCAGCGTATAACGCCGGTGCTGATGCAGTGAAAGTATTTCCGGCCAGCGTGTTAGGCTCAAGTTATATTAAGGCAGTCAAAGCGCCGTTAAGTCACGTGCCGTTAATGGCAGTCGGCGGCATTAATGAGAAGAACGCGGCGGAATTTATGAAGGCCGGCTGCGTTGGCTTGGGTGTCGGCGGAAATTTAGTCAACAAGGACTGGATCGCTAACGGCGAGTGGGGCAAGATTAGAGACTTAGCAAGAGAATTTATAACGCAGGCAAATATTTAAATTTTATAAAATTTAAAATTTAAAATTTATAAAATTAATACAGGAGGCAAATATTTAATTATGGGCAGAGTTATTACGTTCGGCGAAATTATGATGAGATTAAATCCAGCAGGATATTTGAGATTTTTGCAGGCTGATTCGTTCGATGTGACGTATGCGGGCGGCGAGGCTAACGTTGCAGTGTCGCTGGCAAATTACGGCAATGACGCGGCGTTTGTGTCGAAAGTGCCGGAGCATGAGATCGGCCAAGCGTCGGTAAATGCGCTGCGCAAATTCGGCGTTGATACGAGCTTGATGCTGCGCGGCGGTCCGAGGCTTGGGATTTATTTTTGTGAGAAGGGTGCGTCGCAGCGCGGCAGCAAAGTAATTTATGACAGAGCTAACTCGTCTATTGCGTTAGCGAAGCCGGATGAATTTGACTGGGATAAAATTTTTGACGGCGCTGACTGGTTCCATTTTACGGGAATAACACCGGCGTTAGGCGGCAAGCTGCCGGATATTTGCATTGACGCGTGTCAAGCAGCAAAAGCTAAAAATATTACTATATCTTGTGATTTAAATTACCGCGGTAAGTTATGGACGCGCAAGAAGGCCGGCGAGGTCATGGGCAGGCTGATGCCGTTTGTTGATGTCTGCATTGCCAATGAAGAAGATGCAAAGGACGTATTTGGAATTGCGGCTGAGAACACGGATATAGAGGGCGGTAAGCTTGACCGTGACGGCTATATATCGGTGGCAAAGCAATTAACGGACAGATTTAATTTTAAAGCCGTTGCTATAACTTTGCGCGGCAGCATCTCAGCTTCTGACAATAACTGGAGCGGAATGCTTTATGTTAATAATCAGGCGCACTTTGCCAAAAATTATTTAATAAGATTGGTTGACAGGGTCGGCGGCGGCGACAGTTTCGGCGGCGGATTAATTCACGCGATGCGCAAGTGGCCGGATGAGCCTGATAAAATTATCGAGTTCGCGGTCGCGGCAAGCTGCTTGAAGCAAGCAACTGAATATGATTTTAATATGGCAAGTGAGGCTGAAGTGTTAGGCTTGATGGGCGGTTCAGGCTCGGGCAGAGTGCAGCGTTAAAATTTAAAATTAAATTAATTAAATAAATAAAAGGCCGGATGCAGCAGTCCGGCCTTTTATTTTAAATTTTTAATATGTAATATAATTAGCCTAAAAATTTAAGGGCGGGTTGCTTATGATTAGATTTAAAAAATTTTATGCGCTTGCGTTAGTTTTTATATTGTTAAATTTATTTGCGCTTGCAGCAAGTGCTGCGGGTATTGATAAGAAAAATTTTTATAAAGAACTTGCGAAGCGCCGGAGTAATGATAGGGCAAATTATAAAAATTTAAATGACTTAGAGTTCGCTAATTTCAGGGAAGTTATTAAAAATAAATTATATAGATCGTCGTCGCCGGTGAATGATGTGTTAAAGCGCAATTTCATAGCTGATGATGCAGCGCGTGAAGTGAAAATTAAAACGTTTATTAATTTGGGCGACAGCGAGGCGAAGCTTAAGGGCTATAAAAATTTTGCGGGCAGCTATTGCAGCAAAAATAAAATCATATTATTAAATCTTGACTGGAAATATAATTCTAAAAATTTTAGAGATAGATTAGCGCGCGGTATAAGCGCTATGGCTAAATCTGAGCCGCCGTTCTTAATTCACTGCGACGCCGGCAAAGATCGCAGCGGCTTTGTCTGCGCATTAATCGAGGCGTTAATGGGCTTTGATATTGATTATATAGTTCAGGATTATTTAAAGTCGTTTGAAAATTATTTTAAAGTTGTTAAAAATTCGCGTGAATATGATTTTATTGCTGATAATGAGATACGCGCCTTTCTGGCCAAAGCATTTAATATTAAAGCAAAAGATTTAAATAAAATTAATTTGGCTTTATATGCTGAGAATTATTTTAAAGCTATAGGACTTGAGGCTGAAGATATAGAGGCGTTGAAGCTCAAGCTGAGATAACAGGTTTTGATATAATAGCGGCGTCGAGCGAAAAATTTAATTTATTAAGGGAGCAAATTTAAATTAATAAAGATAATAATATGATACGGCACGCGATGGTCATGATGGCTGGGACTTTACTTAGCCGCATAACCGGACTTGTGCGTGAGGTCGTAGTTGCGGGACTGTTCGGAGCGTCGCGCAGCATGGACGCATTTAACGTAGCTTATACGCTGGCTAATTTAGCTAGGCAATTATTAGCAGAAGGCGCGTTGTCGGCGGCATTCGTGCCTGTATTTTCACAGGTCTTAGAGCGCGGCGGCATTAAAAGCGCATTAAAATTAGCCCGCAGCGCTATGACTGTATTGTTAATTATGACTTTAATTGTCGTATCGCTTGGAATTTTAGGTTCTGACTTTTTAACGCATATAATGGCGCCGGGCTTTGATGCTGAGACTGCAAGCATAGCGTCGCGCCTAACTAAATATATGTTCCCGTTCTTGATATTTATATCGCTTGAGGCGTTGACAATGGGCGAGCTTAATAGCTTAGGTTCGTTCTTTGTTCCGGCATTGTCACCGGCATTCAGCAATATAACTTTTATTATCACTGCGCCGTTATTTACGGGCTTATATGGAGTATATGGCCTTGCATTCTCTGTAATTTGCGGCGGAGCTGCGCATTTCTTAACTCAATGGCTGTGGAGCTTTAAATTAAACGCCGTGTTATATCCTGATTTGAAGCCTGATTTAAAAAATAAAGATTTGCGGCGCATGATGAAATTATTTTTGCCTTACGCTGCCGGCCTGTCGTTAAATCAAATTAATCCGGTTATTAGCCGAATGCTTGGATCGTTTTTAGAGGCCGGAAGCATCTCGGTATTAAATTATGCGAATAGAATTTTGCAGCTGCCGTTAGGCTTATTTGTGATAGCTATATCACAGGCTGTATTGCCGCAATTATCACGCGCTAAAAGCCCTGAAGATTTTAGAGATATATTAAGGCAAGCTTTGCGATTTGCATTATTTATAATTTTGCCGGCGGCGCTGGGCGTGATATTAATCTCGAGTCAGTTTGTGCATTTAATATTTGTGCGCGGCGAGTTTAACGCGTGGGCGTGGGATGCTACGAGTTCGTGCCTTGCACTTGGAATGTTAGGGCTGCCTGGTATGGCCTGTTCGACGATAGTCATGCGGGCGTTATATGCGCTTGAGATGCCTCGGGCTGCATTTAACACAACTTTATTTAGCGTCACTGCGACGGCTTTATTTAGCTTAATGCTAATGCCTATGGGCTATAACGGCCTTGCGCTTGCGCCTGGAATTGCCTTCACGTTGTCGGGACTTTATGGCCTGTATAAAGTTAAATTAAAATTAAATTTAAAATTAAATATTATTAATTTAAGCTGGCTGATTAAGAGCGTGTTAGCTTTAAGTTTAATGGCGTTATTAATTTTAATAATTAAATTTATATTCCCGTATGATGCAGGGTTAAGCTTATCGTTACGCGCCGTATGGATCTTAGGCGTGATATTAATATGCGTGATAGTTTATATATTTATTGCTTTATGTTTAAAATTTGAAGAGCTTGGTATGATTAAGCGCGCATTTATTAAGAAGCGGGCATGAGCTATAATAAATTTTTAAAATTTAAATTAAATTAATAAATTAAAATGAAAGGCAATGAAAATTAATTTAATTCAGACATGGAAGATTTATACGAGATTTTAGGCGTGCCGCGCGATGCGACGCAGGCGGATATAAAGAAGGCGTACAGGCAGCTTGTGCGCAAGTACCATCCTGATGCTCACCCGGGCGATAAAGAGGCTGAAGAGAAATTTAAAAAGATTAATGCTGCTTACTCAGTGCTTGAGAACGAGGAGAAGCGTGCGCGTTATGACCAGTTCGGCACGACCGGCAATAATAGTAACATGGGCGGCATGGACTTTGGTGATATATTCGGCGATTTATTCGCGCAGGCCTTTGGAGCTGGCTTTGGAGGTTTCAGCGCTAATTCAAGGCAAAGGTCACAAGACCCCAATGCGCCGAGGCGAGGCCGCGATATGGAAATGGTAGTTAATGTAAGCTTAATAGAAGCTGCGCAGGGCGTTACGCGCGAGATTGAAGTTCCCAGAATGGACGCGTGCAAAGCTTGTAACGGCAGCGGCGCTAAAGCCGGTACTAAGCCCGAGACCTGTTCGCACTGTCAAGGCACTGGCCGAGTGCGCAAAGTTCAGCAGACTTTTATTGGCCAGATGATGACCGAGAGCACTTGTCCGGTGTGCAATGGCAGCGGCAAAATTATAAAAGATAAATGTCCGGATTGTAATGGTCATGGCCAAGTTAAGCACACGCACAAGCTTGAAGTTAAAATTCCGACCGGAGTTAATCGCGGCACGCGCGTATGCGTGCGCGGCGAGGGCGAAGGCGGATTAAACGGCGGCACTAACGGCGATTTGTATTTAGTTATCGATGCTGAGAGCGTGTATAAAAATATCGAGCGCGACGGTGCAGACTTGCACACGCCTTTAGTTATCACTTATCCGCAGGCTGTGTTGGGCGGCGAGGCGAAAGTTAATACTTTAATCGACGGCGAGGCAAATTTAAATATTCCGGCTGGGACTAAGCACGGCCAGATATTAAGGCTGAAGGGCAAGGGTATGCCGCAGCTCAATCGTAAAGATAGCCGCGGCGATTTATACGCTCATGTGTTTATCGACGTGCCTGATAAAGCTAAATTAAGCGAGAAGCAAAAAGAGCTTATAACGCAGCTTGCCGGCGAGATGGATGCGCCTGTATCTAACGGTGATGACGAGCCGGGGTTATTTGATAAATTTAAAAATTTATTTAAGTAAAGTAAATTTAAAATTAAGGAAGTGTTGAGATTGCGCAGCTTTTTAAATAAGATTAAGGGCCTGACGTTTAAAGAATTTTGCATAAAGGCAGTTAATAAAATCTCTTGGCAATTTCATTTATATAAAATCTACAGCTGCAGCAGTCCCTTAGTCTATAATTGCCGGACGTACTCTGACAGTGAAGCGCTGCGCAATTTCCTGCAAATAATCTTGCTGCCGTATGGATTATTTAAATATTTATTCTATAAGCCGACGCCGCTTGATAGCCGTGAGGGCTTAGCCATAGCTGTGATAGCCAAGAACGAAGGGCCGTATATAAAAGAATGGATTGAATTTTATATTAAGCAAGGCATCTCGCATTTTTTAATTTATGATAATGACAGCGATGATAACATGCATGAAGTTTTGCAGCCGTTCATAGCTCATGGCATAGTTACTTATAAAAAGCTGCTGGGCAAAGCAAGGCAATACGACGCTTATAACATGGCTATTCATGATTATAAAGATAAATTTAGATATATTGCTATACTTGACTTGGACGAGTTTTGCTTCTGCCTTGAACATGACAAAAATTTATATGAATTTGTTGATGAATTTATGAAATCGCATGAAAAGGCCGGCGGCATTGGCGTGAATTGGCTAATATTCGGGTCAAGCGGCCATGAGACCAAGCCGGTCGGAGGCGTGTTAGAGAATTATTTGATGTGCGCTGAGAAAGATTTTCAAAAAAATTTGCATATTAAGACTATTTGCGATCCGCAAAAAGTTCTTTGCTTCTTGAATCCGCACCTGCCTATATATATTAGAAGCTATCATAATTTCAACGAGAACGGCGGGATTATTAGAGATGCTATCACTGATAAAGTTTCGTTTAGTAAAATCCGCATCAATCATTATTATTGTAAATCCAAAGAAGAATATATAATAAAGAAGAACCGCGGCTTAGCAGACAATAAAAACAATATCAGGAAAATGAGTGACTTTTATGATCATGACCAGAATATTATTAAAGACACTGAAATATTATCGCATATTTAAATAAATAAACGCCCCGTAAATTTTCAGGGCGTTTTATTTTTATTTAAATTTAATTTTTAATTTAATCGCGAGGCGGCGCGGCTGATTAAATCTTTAAATAAATTATTCATGATCGGAGTTGAGTAAATTAAATCTTCAGGATGCCACTGCACGGCGATTAATAAATCGCTGCTTTTAGTTTCTATGGCTTCGACGGTGCCGTCGGCCTCGCATCTTGCAGCAACTTTCAAACCGTCGCCGAGATCGCGGACAGCCTGATGATGCATAGTGTTAGTCTGCAAAATTTCTTGATTAAATATTTTATATAATTGCGTGTTTTTTTTAATCTTCACGTTGTGAGTTGTCTTGTCGCGCTCGCAGGTCTGAAGATGCAGCAGCTCGTTCACTTCAGGATGCAGAGCTTGCCGCTCGCTTAAGTCCTGATATAACGTGCCGTGAAACGCGACGTTTAATAACTGCATTCCCCGGCAAATTCCCAGCATAGGCAAATTATTTTTAATTGCGAAGTTTGCTGCATAGAGCCAGTTTAAATCGAGTTCGTGATTGCAGTTGGATGCGCCGTGATTTTTATGCGGCGTCTCGTTATAGAGCTCGGGATCAACGTCAACGCCTCCAGGGAATAATAAACCGCTGCAAAAATTTAACGCGCTGTCTAAAATTTCAGGCTGATTAACTAACGGCAGTATCACCGGAACGCCGCCGTTCTCGTAAATAGATCTTACGCAGGTATCGTTAGTGAAGCTGCGCTTGCTCGTCCCGGGCTGACAATAATTCTTTGTCTCGAGGACACTTCCCAAAATGCCGATTACAGGCTTATTAATTATTTTATCGTCACCAGATTTTTAAAATTTTTTTATTATATTATAATAAATTTATTTTAATTTTAAAAATTAATTTGCAAGGGGACGTGATGAACTTGAAATTTAATTTGAAGCTGCGTTTATATCTCTCTGGCTTTATAAGAATTGTGTTAGGATTGCTTGCGCTTGCCTATCCGGTCGAAGCGTTAATGGACTTGGCTTTAATCTGGGGTTTGGCCGTGTGCGTAAGCGGCGTGAATTATATTCTCGCTTGCTTTAATAAAAATTTAAGCTGTGAAGCTTGCCCGAAATTCTTTTTATTTATTTCCGGTTTAATCGATTTATTTTTAGGCGGCGTGATGATAAGCCGGCTTGGACTTACGGCTTTTATGATACCGGTGTTCGCGGCGGCGTGGCTTGGACTTGAGGGCTTGTTTAGAGTTGTATTAGCTTTTAGATTAATAAAAATTATAAATAAATGGTGGCTTGTATTATTAAGCGGCATTGCATTAATTTTATTAGCAGCTTTAATGTTTGCGTCGCCGATTGTCGGAGGAGTTTATATAGTAACGATCATAGCCGGAGTGTTAATTGCCTCTGGAATATTCTTGATCGGTGAGGGACGGCTGCTTGCAGCTTAAAATAAAATTAGGTCACGGCCATACTCGGGATTGCTGGCTTCATCCGGCTGATAATAATTTATGCGTCAAGACGGCAAGAGCTGATAAATTTAAATATAAAGCTTGCAAGACGGCTGAGATATTATATTTTATAAGACATTTAAGATTTAGGCCAAGTATTAAAGATGTAATAAATGACATGCGGCGCGAGGCGGAAGTTTATAAAATTATAAATAAATTTCTGCCCGGCCGCGCTGCTAAAATTTATGAAAATTTAATTGAGACTGATAAAGGGCTTGGACTTGTCTGTGAGCTTGTTAAAAATCATGACGGCAATATATCGCCGAGCCTTGATAAATATTTTACGTCAGGCCGCGACACGCAGAAATTATTGACCGGCCTGAACTGGATTGCCAAGCGCATGATAATGCGCGATTTATTTTTTCTTGATTTGAACCGCGGGAATTTCGCCGCTAAGACCTTAAGCAATAATAAAATTATAATAATTATTATAGATCTTAAGAGCTTGAACAGAGCCGGTGAGCAGAGCTTTCTGCATCTTGAAAGGATTTTCGCGCCGTTCGCAAGAATTATCATGTATAGACGACTTAAGAGATTATATAGAAATTTAAATTTAAAATTTAGTTTAAATAAATTATGCCGTATGAAATTTTTTAGTAATTTTATCGTGAAAATAAGAGTTTAAATTATAATTTAAATTAATAAATTTTTAAATTTGAGGGAGGGGTTTCACAAATTATGAAGCTGCCGTTGAAATTAAGAGAGCGAGGCGCTTCGTTTATAGGCGGAGTGCATCCGCCGGAGGGAAAGGCGCTGACTGAGCATAAAGAGATTGAGCGTTACGTGCCGAAAGCAGGCGGCGAATTTGTATTCCCGCTGTCGCAGCATATCGGTGCGCCGTGTGCGCCTGTTGTGAACAAGGGCGATAGAGTGTTAGCCGGTCAAAAGATTGCTGATAGTGAAGCGTTTGTATCTGCGCCGATATTTGCAAGCATATCTGGAGTTGTGAAAGAAATCGGGCCGCGCATGACTGTAGCAGGCAGCGTTGACCCGTGCATTGTGATTGAGAACGACGGACTTTATGAGCAAGCGCCGGCCTTGTTTGATTTAAAAAATAAGCCGAGCGTAAATGATTATATTAAAATTATAAGATCAGCCGGCATAGTCGGAATGGGCGGCGCTTGCTTCCCAACTCACGTTAAGTTATCGCCGCCTAAAGATAAAGTTATTAACTGGGTGATATTGAACGGCGCGGAGTGCGAGCCTTATTTAACATGCGACAATAGATTAATGATCGAAGAGGCTGATGCGATAGTCGATGGCTTTGCGATGGTGTTGAAGCTATTCCCGAAGGCTCACGGCATTATCGCAATCGAGAGCAATAAGCCCGAGGCAATAGAAATTATAGGCCAAAAAATTGCTGAAAAGAAAATTAAAAATATAAGCGTGATGCCGCATAAAGTTAAATATCCGCAGGGCGCTGAGAAGATGCTGATCTGGTCTATTACGGGTCAGGAAATTCCTGCGGGAATAGGGCCGCTGCCGCCTGCGCTTCCGGCTGATGTCGGCTGCATTATATTAAATACCAGAACTGTCTGGCAGATTTATTCAGCTTTGACTAAGGGCTTGCCCGTGACTGAGCGCATTATAAGCGTAACGGGCGATGCGATAGCTAATCCAAGAAATTTAAGAGTGCCGTTAGGAATTTCAGTCAGAGAATTAATTAACGCGTGCGGCGGCTTTAATTATGGCGGCCTTGAGCCTGTAAAGATTTTAGGCGGCGGCCCGATGATGGGAATTTCGATGCGGTCGCTTGACGTGCCGGTAGTTAAAGGCACGTCTGGAATATTAGCGTTAAGCAAATTCACGGCGCATATCGAAGATGAGAGTAATTGTTTACGCTGCGGCCGCTGCATTGACGCATGTCCTATGAGGCTCGACCCGGAGCTGCTCGATAAAGCTGTAAGACGGCGCGATTATAAATTATTTGAAGAGCATCTTGGCACGAATTGTATCGAGTGCGGCTGCTGCTCGTTTATCTGTCCGGCATCGAGACACTTGACGCAGAGCTTGCGTGAGGGCAAAGCGGCTGTGATGGCTGCAAGGCGCAAAGCTCAGGCTCAGCAAGCCTCGCAGAGTTCAAAGCAAGAGGCCGCTAAAAAATAAGGAGGCGAAGAGTTAATCATGAATGATAATAAATTATTTGTCGCGAGTTCGCCGCATGTGCATTCGCCGTTCACGACGCGCAGAATTATGGCGTATGTGATAGCTGCGTTAGCGCCGGCTGGCCTTGCGGGAATTTATTTTTTTGGCTTCAGGTCTTTAATCGTGATAATAGCCTGCATAGCCGCGTGCGTGTTAAGCGAATATTTATGGCAGAAATTAATGCACCAAGCTTCAAGTATAAAAGATTTATCGGCTGTAGTGACGGGCTTATTATTAGCTTATAATTTGCCGCCGACTATCCCGTTATGGATGGCAATATGCGGCAGCGTGTTCGCAATTATAATAGTGAAGCAGTTTTACGGCGGCATCGGCTGCAATATAGTCAATCCGGCGTTAGCTGCCCGAGCCATGATGCTAATCTCTTGGCCTATTGCCATGACCACTTGGACTTTAAACGGCGTGAGCGGCGCGACTGAACTTGCTATGATGAAGCTCGGCACGGCTGCTGTATCTCAGGCAACTGCTGAGCCCAGCGCCGCCGCTGCAGCTCCGGATTTATTCAACATGTTTATAGGAAACATGCCCGGCTGCATAGGCGAGACTTCAAGCTTATTATTAATCTTAGGCGGCGTATTTTTAATTTATAAAGGCATTATATCTTGGCGCATTCCGGTTATTTATATATTAACTGCCTCGATACTTGCGCCGTTATTCGGCCATGGAAGCGGTTCGTTAATCACAGTGCTTTATGAGATAGTGACCGGCGGATTATTGCTCGGCGCATTTTTCATGGCGACTGATTATACTACATCGCCGATGTACGCTCAGGGGCAAATTATATTCGCGTTCGGCTGCGGCTTATTAACGGCCTTAATCAGAACTTGGGGCGGCTATCCCGAGGGCGTGTCATTCTCGATTTTAATTATGAATATCACAGTGCCGCTGATAGATCAGTACACTAAGCGCCGCATATTAGGCGAGCCTAAGAGCAAATCTAAGCTGAAGAAATTATTAAAATTTAAATTTAAGAAAGAGTTTAAGAGCGAGTTAAATACTGAGAAAGGGGCGGCGAAGTAATGAGCAGTAAATTTAAGAATAAAGCTAAGGCTAAAGCTAAAACACATGAAGAAGCCGCTCAAGTTAAAACTCAGGCTAAAATTAATGATATTAAAAATAATTTAAAAAATAAAGTTAAATTTAATTTTAATTTTAATTTAGGCTTTATTAAAAAAATTTTTAGCTCTGTAAATATCGGCTTGGCCAAGAGCGATAACGAAACTGACATGCAGAAGGCCGTTAGATTAGGCACGACTTTATTTGCAGTCACGGCGATAACCGGCTTGTTATTAGGTCTTGTTGAATGGGGAACGCGGGACGCAATTTTAGCAACGCGGGCTAATGATAAGTCCGATGCACTTCAAAACGTCATGCCAGAGGCCGTGAGATTTAATAATTTTAAGCAGGCTGAATTAAACGAGACCATCACTGACGTGCAAGAGGCATTGAATGATAAGCGGCAGCGCGTGGGCTGGTGCGTCAGCGTAGCGTCGAAAGGCTACGGCGGTTTAGTAAATTTCGTAGTGGGCATTAAGGCCGACGGCTCAGTCAGAGCAATAAATATTTTAAGCCACTCGGAGACACCGGGGCTCGGCGCTAAGTCAACCGAGCCGGAATTTTACACGCAGTTTGATAATAAAGATAAATTGCCGTTGAAAGTCGTCAAGGGCTCGGATTCTAATCCCGATGAGATCGCAGCGATCTCCGGCGCAACTGTTACGTCAAATGCTGTGACCAACGGTGTCAACGAGGCCGTAAATTATTTTAATCAAAACCTCGCGGCTCTGAGCGCAAAAAATTAAGAGGCGGTGAATTAATTTATCATGAGTAATATATTAAATATATTAAAAGATAATTTTAAAATTATTAAAAACGGCATTGTAACTGAGAACCCGACGTTCGTTCAGTGCATCGGCCTTTGTCCGACGCTGGCCGTTACCAGCAGCGTTGAGAACGGCATCGGCATGGGCATAGCAGCTATGTTTGTATTAATTGCTTCTAATGCAGTTATCTCGCTGCTGAGAAAAATGGTGCCGGATGAAATTAGAATACCCATATTTATAGTTGTCATAGCCGGTTTCGTTACGATAATTCAGTTTGTAATGGAGGGCTTTGCGCCGGCGCTTAATAAATCGCTGGGAATATTTATCCCGTTGATAGTTGTTAACTGCATAATCTTAGCGCGGGCCGAGGCGTTCGCATCAAAGAACGGCGTATTAGCGTCGGCGTTTGACGGTGTCGGCATGGGGCTTGGCTTCACGATTGCATTAACATTCTTAGGCGCGATACGTGAGATATTAGGCAACGGCACGTTCTTAGGCACGCAGGTTGTTGACTTTGAACCGGCTTTATTAATCGTGTTAGCCCCGGGCGGATTTATAGTTTTAGGCTGCTGCATGGGCGCATTCAGAGCGATTAGAGCAAGGCTCAACGCGCAGGCGGCTTTTGCTGCTGATAATAAAGCTTGCGAGGGCGGCTGCGCCTGCTGCGCATTTAGTGCGAAGTGCGGCGTAAGTGCAAGCTCAAATAATAATTAAGAAGCGGAGGCTGTGACATGAATTTATTGTTATTATTTATAAGCTCTATATTCGTGCATAATATATTATTGTCGCGGTTTCTCGGCTGCTGCCCGTTCATGGGTGTCTCAAGCAAGAGCGAGACCGCGCGGGGCATGGGCGCAGCTGTCGTATTCGTAATAGTGCTTGCGTCGCTCATGACTTGGCTGACTTATAACTTCTTGCTTGTGCCGTTAGGACTTGAATATTTATATACGCTGTCATTTATATTAGTCATCGCTGCACTCGTGCAATTTGTAGAGCTTGCATTAAAGAAATTAAACCCGACGCTTTATAAGTCTTTAGGAATATTTTTGCCGTTAATCACGACTAACTGCGCTGTCTTAGGCGTTGCAGTCCTGAACATGAACGAGGGCTATACGCTGGCGCAGTCGCTTGTTAATGCGCTTGGATCTTCATTGGGATTTTTATTAGCAATATCTTTAATGGCCGGCATACGCGAGCGCATTGAGACTAACGCCGGCATTCCTGAAAGCTTAAAGGGCTTGCCTATGGCGTTAATCACGGCCGGGTTAATGTCGATAGCGTTCATGGGCTTCAACGGCATCATAAAGTAAATTAAAGAGAGCGGGGGTTAAATTATGGGATTTTTTCATGTAGCAGTGTTCCCGCTTGCGTTGATGGGAATAATGGGCGGCCTGTTCGGCGTAGTGCTTGCTGTTGCGAGCGTAATATTTCACGTTAATCAAGACGAGCGCATAAATAAAATCCGTGAGGCATTGCCTGGGGCGAACTGCGGCGGCTGCGGCTACCCTGGCTGCGACGGCTATGCTGCCGGAGTTGTGAACGACGGCGTGAGCGTGAATAAATGCAGCGTGGGCGGTGCGCCTGTTGCTAAGAAAATTGCGGAGATCATGGGCGTTGAGGCCGGTGCAAGCGTGCCGATGCGGGCATTTGTGAAGTGCAAGGGCGGCTGCAATAACTCGCCTAAGCCGGCAAATTATAACGGCATATTGGACTGCCGGTCGGCTGCAGTCGTGCCGAGCG
>JAFUXM010000156.1 GCA_017470785.1 Synergistaceae bacterium | reverse complement strand
CCGTGTCTGATATTCGCCGGTCTTGACTGCTAAATCATAAAGTTTTGTCATGCTGCGCCCTGTGCTATTAGCGTCCCTGTGTAGTATGCTTGAATAAACGTTTGATAAGCGTCTGCGAGTTTGTCGGCATCTAAAGCAAAAATCGCTCCGTGTGTGCGCTCTATTGAGCGTAAGTCTTTGATAAACTCGCAATTAGCTTTGATAATGGCTCGTTCGAATTTTGTAAACGCTCGGCCAAGTTGTGCCGCTAAATCGCTATCTCTTTTAAATTTTCTTTTCATGGCTACTCCTTTCTAATTGCCCGCTGTCTGCGCCTGCGCCCAATCGTCAATATCACTCGCAAGCCACCGACGCGATGCGCCAAATTTTAATCCTTGTGGGAACTTACCCTTACGCAAGAAATTAAATATAGCTGACTGCGACAATTTAAGTCTTTGCGCTACGTCTTTTACTGTTAAATACTGCATTTCAGCCATACTTTCACACTCCCCAAAATATATAAAATTTTCGTGATAAAATAAGAAAAATTTTTACTGCACTTATGCAGTTTTTCTGACTGTTAATTTTTCTTATTTTGCCGTATCGGTCTGGCCGGACTTGATACGGCGTTTTTATTTCACTGCATAAAATAACATACAACTTCTATGTTGTCAACTTATAAAAAATATTTTATAATTGACAAACAATACCTGTATTTTTAAATTTGTATTTTTTAAAAGGGAGTTTTTGACATGAGTGAATTTAATTTTGCGCAAACTTTAAAAAAATTAATTAGAGAGAGAAAAATTAAAGTAAAAGACTTAGCGGCTGATATAGGGGTAACTAAACAGGCTATTTCAGAATATTACCTTGGAAATTCTACGCCTAAATATCCCGTATTAATTAAGCTCGCGAACTTCTTCGGAGTATCGTGTGACTTCTTGCTGACGGGCGTTGAGCCGCAAGATAAGCGTGAACATCAAGAATTAAATTTATCGGGCGCGGCCATCAAGAAAATAAAAGAATGTGACAGTGAAATATTGCCGCTTGTCGATAAAATGTTATCAGATAATGAGTTTTATGAAGTTCTTTCAAACATAAACATATTTATAAAACGAAATAATAATTTTCTTTCTGCATATTTTAAAGCAAGCGGCCAAGATTTCTTCAATTCATGTGAATATGGCTCTGATACGCCACATACAGGTAATAGAAGAATAAGAAAATTTGAAAATAAAAATGAAGATATAATAAACTCCGTGATAAAGGCTGCGGTTGATAAATTCGGCGAATATCTTTTTAGCTTTTTTAAAGAAAATACTGCCATTAAAGAAACTATAGATAAATTTTATGGAGAGCCGAAAAGCTGGGACGAGTTAATAATTATCCCGTCTAAAAACTCACAACCCGCGCCGTCTGATGCGCAACCTTAAAGCCCGCATGAAAATAAAATTTTGCCGGAGCTGCTTTAGTCTTCGGCAATTTATTTTTAATCGCAAAAATTTCGCGGGCTTAAAATCGCGCGTTAAGCTATGTTGTGAATTTCAAAAGGATAAAATCTTTGCTGAAAAATCAGCCCCGCCGTCTTGCCGTCCTATAAGGATTAAGCGTCCGGCT
>JAFUXM010000155.1 GCA_017470785.1 Synergistaceae bacterium | reverse complement strand
GCTGACCCCGGCACGGCTTAAGTCCAGAAGTCAGACATTATGCAGGTCAAGCACCCGCAGGTCGGCGGACGCATAGAGGATTTACATGCAGAAGTGGATAATATCTCCGGCGAAAATCTTACTGATCTTCCGGATGATGGCTTTTACACTATAGCAAGTTCAGCGAAAGGCGATATAAACAGCCTTGAGGCCAGCGCTACTAAGGCTATCGCTACTACAAACAGCAGTTCAACTATAGCAGGCGACGGCATTTTTCAAGATCTTGCTGCGACAGCTGGAACATACAGTTTAGCCTTTGAGGTAAAAGAAGTTAATGACAACACGCCTGCGACGGGAACGCAAAGTGTTGCTTCAACAGCAGTAATCCATGTGACTGGTTTTCACACTGCTACAGACGGAACAGTTACGGAGATTAACAAAGACGTTACTCTTTCTAGTGCTGCTGACGGCTCGGCTGCTACTTCAGATGTACAAATAGATGGTTCTGCGTTAGTGTTTGACGCTAGTAAAGTTACTTCAGCAGATCAAATTAAGAAAATGACAGTTGGCGATAAATCTGTTTATAACGTCGGCGGAAGTATGTCAGCCGATGGCGGCAAATTAGGTGTCACTTTTGAAGGCTCAGATGGCAACTCGCAGACACAGCAATTCAATATCGCACGAGGTACAATGGCGGCTGGCAATACTGTAGATCTGAATTTTGTCAATCTCAATCAGGATACAGGCAGTATCACTAAGGAAAAAATCAGCGTTAAAATTGCAGATGATTACGCGACTGAGAATACACCAGTTTATACTTTTGAAGGAAATGCTACTTTAGGTAAAGTCCGCAACTACAAGATCGGCGAGGCGGCCGGCGCTAATGTCAAGCTTCGCGATTTGAGTAAATTCTGGGACAGCCAGGGCAACTTCATGCTTGACGATCCGCAGACCATCACGATCAATCAGGGCAACGGCAAGACGGCCAGCGTCACGCTGTACGGCCACGACACGTTGAAGGACGTCGAGGACAAATTAAACGATGCTATCGCAAACGGCCTTGGGCAGGCTCAGTACGTGGAAAATACTGGGACGGGAGCTAATCTTGTTAAAGCCAGTGATCACTTCGTTGATTATGTCGATATTAACGACGGCGGCACAGCTAATGATAACGCAAAGGCTATGGACAAGACATCTGAGTCAGTCAACGGAACGTTTGTAATCCGGTCGGCAGTTGCAGGCAGCGCCGGTACGCTGCGCTTCGCCACGAAGAACGAGGATTTATTGAACGCCTTGTCGCTCAATACTTTAACGAGTGCAACCGAGAGCACGTACACTGTCAGCATCACCGACGCGCACACCGGCGAGAGCATCGTCAGCGGAGAAAAGATCACCGGCAATATCTTAACCGGCAAGCTTCACGAGAATATCGACGTTGAGTTCGACGCTATGACCGGCGTTTCATCAACTTGGGACACGAACAACCGTGCATTTGTTACGACCGGCAGCAGTGACGAGACGATCCTGCACTTGGCCGACAATACGCTGACGTTCCAGATCGGCGCTAACGAGGGCGACGACATGGGCATCAACATCGGCGATATGCGCAGCCATGCATTAGGCCTTGACAGCGTGCTTGTCACTGACAGAGATTCAGCATCGCGCTCAATCACCGTAATTGATAACGCTATCGATAAAGTCAGCACGCAGCGTGCTAAGCTCGGCGCTTATCAGAACAGGCTCGAGCACACGATGACGAACCTTGAGACGTCAAGCGAGAACCTGAGCGCCGCCGAGAGCCGCATTAGAGATACCGATATGGCCAAAGAGATGATGAACTTCACGAAGCTCAACATTATGCTTCAGGCCGGTAACTCGATGTTAGCGCAGGCTAACCAGCTGCCGCAGAACGTGTTAAGCCTGATTAGATAATTTAAATTAATGATTAAACGCCTCTCCCGAGCAGGAGAGGCATATAAATTACGGCGTTACAAACAGCCCCGCTCACGGATGAACGGGGCATAATATAAATCAGGGAGGTAATATATCATGATGGTAATTAATCATAACATTCCGGCATTGACAACGTACGGAATTGTTAATAATACGAGCAATGCGCTCGAAAAGTCGATCCAGAAGCTGTCGACCGGCCTGCGCATTAACTCAGCTGCTGACGACGCAGCGGGACTTTCAATCAGTGAGAAGATGCGGGCGCAGATCGGCGGCCTTGATAGAGCAGTAGCTAACGCTCAGGACGGCGTGAGCCTTATCCAGACAGCTGAGGGCGCATTAACCGAGACGCACAGTATCCTTCAGCGTATGCGCGAGCTTAGCGTTCAGGCAGCCAACGACACGCTCACCCAGCAGGACCGCAGCTACATTCAGGAAGAGATTGACTTGCTCCGCGAGGAAGTCGACCATATCGGCAATACTACGACGTTCAATACCAAGAAATTATTGAACGGCGACTCGGCGGTATTATGGAGCAGCGATGATTTAAATACAAAGGCTATAGTGAACGGCGGCCTTAGAGAGGTTGACCAGTTCGGCCAGAAGAAATCATTCGAGGGCAACTTTAAAATTACTGTTAAGGCCAACGTCGGCCAGGCTGAAGTCCAGAAGACCGATATTTTCGCCGTGAAACACCCGCAGGTCGGCGGAAAATTTACGCTGACTGACGACGGCAGAAACTTTAAAGTAAAAAATATGACCGGAGAAAATCTCAGGGATGATATTAAATACACGGTATCGACTACGGCCTCAGGCGGTGCAGTTGCAACAGCAAAATTAACTGATAAGGTAACTAATGCCGGTGCGTTGGACAGTGCTTTGACTGGCTCTATTACATCTGGATCTGCCAGCCTTGCTCTTGAAGTTACAAAACTTGAGAGAGACAGCAATAACGCTATTACATCCGGTACGCTGCATGTATATGGAGTTCACACTGCTGAAGATGGAACAGTTACTGAAATTAATCAGGACATAGATTTAACTAAAAACGGCACAACAGATCTTACAGGACTTGCAGCTGCTTTAAAAGTTGCGGATTTTCACGCAGATACAGATCTTACAATTGGCGATAAAGCGGTTTTTAATGCGGCAGCAGCCGGTGGCGATACTACGCTTGGTGTTGAGTTAAATAACGGTGACGGTGCTGGAGATATAAAACACCAAGCTAATGTAAACGCAGCAAAAAACGGCAGCGCAACCATTGCCTTTATGAATCTCAATCAGAAAACCGGTAACATCACTAAGGAAAGCGTTACTGTTGATTTTGGTGATTCTGTAACTGTAGCAGCAAAAACGCTCGGCACGGTCGAAAACTACAAGATCGGAGATGCGGCCGGCGCGAACGTGAAGCTGCGCGATCTTGCAAAATTCTGGGACAGCCAGGGCAATTTCATGCTTGACGATCCGCAGAAGATCACGATTACGCAGGGCAACGGCAAGCAGACGAGCGTTACGCTCTACGGAAAGGATACGCTGCAGGACGTCGCTGATAAATTAAATGACGCTATAGCCAATGGCCTCGGCCAAGCGAAGTATATTGACGACAGCGCAGCAACAACTGAGCAGGATAAAGGTGTCAATCATTTTGTT
>JAFUXM010000154.1 GCA_017470785.1 Synergistaceae bacterium | reverse complement strand
GGTTGCGTATTTTATTTCCCTTGGCCTTTTCTCTTCTCCACGTAGTACTCTGGTCAATAAGCTTATATTGACACCCTGACTTGAGTTTAGGCGGCTTCGGCAAAAAGACATATGGATTAAAAGCTGTATTACTCTCTAAAATTTCTTTAGCGCGTCTTTTGATTTTAGGATTATCAACTCGCTCATATTCAATGTCAGAATAGTCAATTGTATCAAGACCAACTGCTAAGGCTATTTGATACTGCGACCAGCCTTTTTTAATTCTAAGCCTTACGAGTTCAGGGAGCTTACTCTCGTCTTCTTCATCTATAAAAATATCATCTAAGGCCATAACTCGCTCATCATCTTACCTATCTGCGTTCGATACTCTTCAAGACTGCGCTTGTAATTAACGAGTTCGCAGTCAAAGTCAAAGCCCTCAAGTAAGCCCTCGGTCTCAGTCTTGATAATCTCACGCTCTGGGTTAGTTATGCGGACTATCTTTGCGCCTATATCTTTAAGCATCGCGTACTCGTTAGGGAAACGTAAATCGTCTATCGCAACGTTTTGTAGACGTGTTATCCGTTTTATATCATACCTGCCTATGTCTACCCATATATCTGGATATACAGCACGTCCGGCATTTGCAAAAGCCTTCCATAAATCACGCGGCGTTGCGCTCCCCATCTCTGCTATAGGGATGTCTTTCTCAAAGAATTTAAAACCCTGCTTTCCAAAAATGCGTTTTGTAAAGTCTTTTACCATATTCGCAAACGAATAAAGCGCAAAGCCCGATAAACACATGACTGCTGTAGTTTTCCCCGCGCTCGTGTACGGGCTGTAAAATGCTATGATTTTTCTATCTGACATTAATAATTTACCTCTTCCTTTCCTGTTTGCTCTATCCATGCACGCACTTGTGTAAAATCAAAGCGGCGCATCGTGCCTATTAACTGCCCCTGCGGAAAACCCCGCGTCTTTATCCAGTCGTAAAGAGTTGATGATGAAATCCCTAAAAGTCCGCAAATCTCACGCACTGAATAATAATGCTCTGCTGCTATAGTGCTTGCGCTTGAAGTAATTTGAGATTTTAAAAATTTCAAATCTTCTTTTATTTCGTTTAACGTTGTGCATATTTGTTCTATCTGCTCCCGCGTTTCCGCGTCCTGTTCAATCTTTAACATCTGCATTACTTATCAAATTCCTCCTCGAGTTCTATCTTGGGAACATACTGTTTTACAGCTGTTACGCGAAGTTTTACATGTTTTGTTGGATGAGATAGCAGCATATCCGCTATATCTTCATTAATTAATCCACTTGATAACTGTATCTCCCGCATATCCTTTCTCCCATACAAACCAAGCATAAGCCACAGCTGAGCTGGAATATTGTTTAAAATCACCGTTCTTAGCACACATAAGCCTTGAAGAGCTAACATATACCGTTCGCGGGGGTGTCGCCTCAAACAGTTTCCGCCGCTCCTTACCCTCTAAAAACGTGAGCTTCAAGAACATTGCAGCCTTGGCTTTAGGCTTAATAACTTTAATAGCCTGTTCAACGAACTTCATAGCGTATTTATAAGGCGGGTTTGTGATAATGTCGCCGTCAAAGCTGCACTCGCCGCGCTCACTTAGAAAATCCACCGGCTCTTGACAGCCGAAGCCGCGATAAATTAAATCAGTTGATATAACTTCATGACCGGCCTGCTCAAGAACTTTCGATAGATGTCCCGCGCCGCAAGCACACTCCCAGATTAAATGCGCAAAGCTCTCTTGCTCAAGCAATAACTCAGCTGCTCGCGGCTCAGTCGCATAATAATCATGCTCCTGCCGGATTTTATTAGTATGATTTGACGCGCCCAGCGGCGCCCAAATGCTCTTTGAATTACTGTTCATTAAAAACTCCTTCGGACTATGCGTCAGGCTTTTGTTGTACCATACTGTAACGCATGGACTTGACGCGCTAATCCACTTCCTAATATTCAATTGTTAATCTGCTCTGATTTCAAATGGTCTCATCAGTGCGAGCCTTACTCGCAGACCGGCCGCCAGAGGGGGTAGCAGCCGGTTTCGACCTGTGCTATCGATAACAAGGATTAATGAGCTTCATCGTCAACTATTCGGTAAAGACCCTGCAGAGTAAGGTATTCCTTTTTTGGAAGCTCCGGAGCATCTTCCCCATGTTCTGGGGCTTCCCAATGCAACTCAATGTTTAATCTTTTCTGAACTTCATAACTCATTACCTGCGCACCAAGCAAAGCGTTCGTCAGCTTTACCTGCTCTATGAGCGCATCGAGTTTTGCAAGCAGCGCATTATTATTATTTTTGTTCAACTTAATCCCTCTCTATCAGCATCAGTAACGGGTATTGCTCTGAGCTAAGCTCGTTAGCTAAATACTTCATGCCTTCAGGCGTCACGACTGTTATTGAATTAAATCCGCCGCTGATTTCAAGATTTAACAAGCCTTTATCAATGGCTTTTTGCGTCGGCTTGTTCCACTGCTTGCCTTTACGTGAGCAAAGCAGCTTTTTGTCCCTGCAGTACTGAAATAACCTGTTCTGCCCTGTCTCGATCCCATGCTGTGATAAAAGCTGAGCAGCGCCTTGGAACGTCATGCTGCCCTTCTGAGCAAGTACCATCGCGCCCAGAACCTGAAAAGGGTACATTTCGTCTATTTTCTTATGAAGCTCATCGACTTCGCTTGACAGCTGCTTAATAACGTTATTCATGGCGTACATTCCCGTCTTGCGAATTTGCGGCAGCACTTCGTGCGTTACCCATCTTTTAAATTTCTTAGCAGCCGGTTTATTACTTCTAAAGATTAAAGAGTATAGGCCAGACTCGGAAACCACGTTCATTTCTCGACGCTGACCACCTGACGTAGAAAACTCCGACGCCAGCTCATCTGAGTCCAGTGTTTTTATGGCATCGCGCGAATTTTTTATTTCCAGCGCGTCGCAAACGTCCTTCGCGACCCACCACGGCTCACCGTCGCGCATGATTACGCGAACTGTCTTATCGTTAAAATCAAATACCTGTAAAGCCTTATCGCCATCCATTGTCTTAGCTCCTTTGTGATATTAATGCGATTTCTAAAGCAAGCAACGCATACATCCTGACCGCCTGCTCCCTAAGCTCAGTTGCTTTTTGCTGTAAATCCATACACACCTGAGCCGACGCTTGTATTTCTCTTTGTCTTAATTCATCAGATATTTGCCATAAAAAGTCGATAACTGCATTAGCTTTAGGCTGCTGCGAATAACGGCAGATTTCTAATAGACCTTTAAAGTTGTACACCGTTACATCACGTGTAACTGTGCGGTTTCCTTCAACTTGTGCCATAACGGCATTAGTTGAAAATTTATCTAAACGAGCCTTGTTTTGCTTATGAATTTTTGTTATTGCGTTAGCAGGTCTCTTGTACCCCAGCAGCTGTCCTATCTGCTCACTTGTTGCCCAAAAGTCGCCTACGTCTTGGCCGTCTTCGTGATAGCAATCAAAACTCAATCCATTAAAATTACGCGTCGTTAATATTTGTAAAGCACTTGACATGATTTAACTCCTTAAAAGAAATTAGCGTATAAATCTATCATTGCCGGAAGAATTGCTACTTCTTC
The DNA here is from genome assembly GCA_017470785.1 of Synergistaceae bacterium. Classification (GTDB taxonomy): domain Bacteria; phylum Synergistota; class Synergistia; order Synergistales; family Aminobacteriaceae; genus JAFUXM01. The sequence goes on along the minus strand of JAFUXM010000154.1, from coordinate 2,829 downwards.
CGGTGTTTTTGTGTTATCTGTGTTGCACGGGTTAGAAACTCGCAATATAAAACCTTTGAGGATATTAAATAATTCTTCCTCTTGTTCCTTGCTAAATGTAACGTAACGAGACACGTTATCCACTCCTTTATCATCAAACAGCCTCAAAAACGCTATAATCGCCACGCCTAATAGGAAACCGCCGCCGATTGCAGAGCTAAGGGATGTATCATATATACCTGAAATTACCACGGCAAATACTCCTATTACAGCCGTTAAAAGATAAGAAAAATTAGAAGGCATCTTACTTAGTTGTCCCATTTCCGAACTCAACCATCTTACGGCCTGACTCGATAACGAAATTACGCGCCTCGCGAAGTTGAGCAATAAAGTCCTCGAACTTGTCATCGTCTTCAAATATGGAATAGCCGCCGCTCAATGTCAGAGCTGCGCCGTTCGGCGTAAGATTAAGATTAGAAACGCAATTATTACTTCTCATGTCTATAACATCCTTTCTGTTTAATTCCGTTGAGAGTTTTATCTCAAGCGTCCAATTTTCTTCCGGCGTGCCGTTTAAGAGTTCTGCCTCAGTGCAATTAAGAGCCTCGCATAATTTTTTTAGTTCAGAGGTGCGTGGCTCACGAGTTCCATCTTCCCAACGCTGAATGGTTTTCGTAGAAATACCAATGGCGACTCCCAATTTTTCCTGCGTAAGTCCTAACTTTTTTCTTAATTCTCGTATGCGTAATTTAAATATAGTACTATTTAAAACCACAAAACCACCTCCGCTCAATTTAAAAAAACTCCAAATAGACCTAATAAATATTTTATGGTCTTTATTATACAAGACTATCCAGACTTTTCAAGGGGTATTTTTAAAAATAAGACCGAACATTCTTATTTTTTCTCTCTAAATTGTCACTTGTTAAAATCAGCCCATTTGGTATTATTTATATGTAAAGGAGGTGTCGACGTGAATATCGCCGAACATATAAAAACGCAACGTAAAAAGCAAGGTTTAAATCAAGAAGAATTAGCAGAGCGTCTTGATGTTTCTATAAAAACGATACAACGCTGGGAATGGGGAAAACGTTTACCTCGAGTTGACGAGTTGCAAAAACTTGCGGGCGTTTTAGGAGTATCTGTTGAGGATTTAATAAGACAGGATGCTAACGATACCACGCCGGTATCACTTTCGAGTACTCCTAATAGTGTATCTACATTAGAAAGTATCCCTGAGACGTCTTTTTTAGTTAAAGAAAAAGACCTAATAGGCAATGGAAAAGTATTATTGTATGAGGGTAATGGACAACGTTTTATACTTCCGGCCACACAGGAAAATCAGGCGTGGTTTCGTAGCCTTATGGCCGGAGTAATGACTAAAAACATCGCGGCAACGGCAGCTGTTTAATATTAATATTTGCTAAGGGGGATAAAAATGAGGGTCGTATCAGTAATTAACTATAAGGGTGGAGTAGGCAAAACGATGCTTGTGGCTAATCTTGCTGCTTACGTTGCGTCAAAGGGTAAACGTGTACTCATGATTGACCTTGACCCGCAAGCCAGTCTAACATTCTCTTTTTTCCCTGTTCAGGAAATAAGAGAGTTTTTCCTACAAAATAAAACAATTCTTACTTTTTTTAGTAATCAGTTACGAGGCGCCTTACGTTCAAGTCTTGCTGATATTATCGTTCCTTGGACTTCGGACTCAAATGTGAGCATAGATATTATATGTTCTCATCTTGGGCTGATTGATAGCGATATTGCAATTGGAGCTGCTATAAGTAGGGCGAGACTGAAAGAACTGGGGTTTTTAAGGTGGCATACTTGTCTTTGTAATGCGCTTAAAGCTATAGCTGATAAAAGTAATTATGACCTTGTTCTTATTGATTGTCCGCCGAATTTTTATACTATTGTTAAAAATGCGATTACAGCAAGTGATTATTGCCTTGTTCCAGCAAAAATGGATTTTCTCTCTACATTGGGAGTAATGAAATTAGATGAAAGTATTAAAGCATATACTACTCAGTACAATAAGTATGTAAATGGGCATGGTAAGGGGATATATAGTCGTTTATCCACTAAGATATTAGGGGTTGTACCTACAATGGTAACGATACAAAGAGGGGCAGAGAATATTCAATTACATAAAAAATATCGTGACATTTTAGAAACAAAAGGCTATGCTTTACTCCCTCAAATTAGATATAATGCTACAATTTTTGGAGCAGCCCCTGAAAATTATCAATACAATCCTATTGTTTTATCATCTCCAACTAACGCGCAGGAGAGAACGATAAAGTCTGAGCTTGAAAAATTAGGCGATGATTTTATAAAAAGCGCTGAGATTTAAATTAAAAGCGACGACTAACCCGCGCCTTATTTGAGCCTCACAGTTCAGCCTGAAGTTTTATATTCAGCTTCAGGCTGAGTTTTTAATATTTAAGCAGCATTCTAAAATAGGAGGTTAATTAATGCAAGAGCTATTTGATATTATTAATAATATAAACAAATTAAAAAGAATATATAAATTCGCTCTAAAACGTTTAAAATTACTGACTATCTCTTGGGTTGTATTTGTCATTCTATTAATAATAGATATAAATTTTTCTGATAAAATAAAAGACATTATGACAAATATTCGTATGTTGATTATTATCGGATTAGTATTAACGTCGCTCGGTCTTGCGTGTAATCTTATTGAATATATACGCAGCAAAAGGAGGCTTAAAAAAGAACGTCTGGAACGCATAGCAGAGGAGCAAAAGAAAGGACGTCAATGGTTAAATTCCTTGCTCTCTCTTCCGCCTGAAAATGCTGCTCTTATTTTAGTCAATTCAGGTGTACCTC
>JAFUXM010000153.1 GCA_017470785.1 Synergistaceae bacterium | reverse complement strand
TTTAACCACGCTTAACTGCTACAGTAACCAGCTTACATCGTTGGATTTAAGCGCCTGCGTCTCGTTGACTACTCTTAACTGTTGCGATAATCAGCTTAGGACGCTTGATGTGAGTAACCATGCGGCGTTGACAGAAGTGAAGTGTTACAGCAATCAGCTTACATCGCTGGATGCGAGTAAGTGCGCGGCCTTAACTACGATTTCCTGTTATACAAATCAGCTTACGTCTATTAACATTGATAACTGTACATCTTTAGCTACGCTCAGTTGCTATAGCAACCAGCTGACTTCGATTAATACAAGCACATGCCCGTCACTGGCAACGTTAAATTGTTATAATAACAAACTGGAATCGCTTGATATTAGCAGCAATGTTGCATTAAAGACGCTGAATTGCTACAGCAATAAATTGAAGAATTTAGATGTCAGCCAGAATACGAAAATGACGCAGCTCACCTGCTATGATAACCAGATGAAGGAGCTTGATTTAAGCAGCAATAAAGCGTTGAGCAGCCGTAATATTTCGCCGCAATATATTTATGGCCTGAACGTAACGGCAAGCGGCGACAACGCGTATCCTTATCAGGTGGACATTAGCGATTATATAAGCGATGTTGACAGGGCTACGGCGGCTGCCGGATATAATACGCTTGGTCTTGCGATTGTATCTTCATATTCAGGTGGAATATTAAAGTTAGTTGCGCCGCCCAGCAAGGTGGAGTATTCATATAACACAAAATATAACAATACGAATAATGTTTTAATGACGGTGATGGCGTCGCGCGACCTGACGATAACGACCGGCGTTTTAGATCGAGTTAGATATAAAAAAGGCTACAGCCAGATATTTGAGGCGGTGTCAGCGTCGGGTACGTATCCAATTACATGGAGCATAATCGGCGGGGCGTTACCGGCTGGCATGACGTTAAACAGCAGTACAGGAGAATTAAGGGGGAGTTAATGAATGGCTAATACAGTTGTATACCAATTAAAGCACGACATTGAGGCAAACTGGACGACTAAGAACCCAATATTAAGAAACGGTGAGCCCGGATATGATATGACGGCAAATCGTTTAAAATTTGGAACTGGGAATACGGCATGGAATGACTTACCTTATGTCGCGCCGGATGTCGTTAATGATTTGACTACAGGCGGAGCAGATAAGGCTTTGAGCGCTGAACAGGGGAAAGCGCTGAAGACGTTGATTGATAATATACCGGACGGCGTAACATATAATCCTGCTACTCAAACGACAAACGGCTTAATGAGTGCTGCGGATAAAAAGAAGCTTGACGGGATAGCAACAGGCGCAACAGCGGTAAGTATTGTAAATAATTTAACAAGCACGAGTACGACGGCAGCATTAAGTGCGGCGCAGGGAAAAGAGCTGAAGACGCAGGTTGACACAAAGCTTAATTCAAGTGCTGTTACAAGCGAAACATGGACATTTACGCTTTCGTCCGGCAGTACAGTGACTAAAAAAGTTGCGATAATGTAATAAGGGGCAAATTATGAATTTTGCAGATATTACAGACATTGCTATCCCAGCCGGGGATGTAATAAAAATTCAGGACTCGGGCGGAGTAGTGCTGTGGGAAAAGCCTTTTACTGGCTCAACATTTACGATGTACTTTAAGAAGGCAGAGGATATCTTAGAGAATGGCTTTTATATCCAAAATGATGGATTAGTAAAAATTGTTATTAACGGTGGATATTTTTTGGGTGATGATAGAGCAACAAATATAGGTAATTCTCGAATATTAGGCTCGGGGTGGCGTTGGATTTACTATCAGAATACCTCTGATCAGACAGTAGTGACTGTGTATAATCCTCAAAATATAACAACATTGCGTTGGGGATGGACTTACAGTCACCTTTATAGCTTTTCTAATATGTCAAGTTTAACAAATTTAAAGACCCTTGAGATAAATAGTGCTAAGTCTTTTACACAAACGCTTTCGATATCAAATCTCCCGAGCTTGCAGAGCCTAAGAATAGATAGAAATTCATTTACAGCGGCTGAGGGGGCTGTCGCAATGCAAAATATATCCATAACAAATTTACAAAACCTTACCAATCTGCAATGCACAGCTGGTTCAACATTGTCATTAAGTGGTTGCCCAAATCTTGTAGATGCACTTATTAGCGCCCAAACAATAAGCGGGGGATTAAATACTTTATCAGGGTTAAGTAATCTGAAGACTTTGAATTTGCTAAATATAACGGGTACTTATAATTTAAGCGCATTATCGAGATTAACTAAATTAGAGAGTTTATACATGACCAGTTGTATGTATATTACCGGAGATTTAAGCGCTTTGTCTAATTTAGTAAATATGAAGTATTTGACTTTAGGTGATTGTATAAATACAACTGGCAATCTTTCAAGTTTATCTAAAATGTCAAATTTATTGACTTTGAATTTATCATCGGGTGTGATACAGCCAAATAGCAGTGGTGGATATGACCGAGTATACTCAAAGTTTACTGGTGACGCAAGCGTTATGAATACATATGCGCCTAACTTAAGGACGTTTGACTATAAGTACAGCGCTATTACGGGAACATGGACTAAACTTTAGGAGTTAATCATGGATTTTGCAAGTGTTACAGATATAGCTATCCCCGAGGGGGAAGTGACGAAAATACAGGACGCGGATATGACCGTGCTGTGGAAGCATAGGCCAAAAGAATACAGGTTTATCGTGCAGGCGCAGCTGGGCACGGAGATTGCTCAGCGTGAATTTGTAATGACAGTGAGGTGATAATATGAGTGTAGCTATTAATTCAAGCACGTTTCCAGACGCGACTTTCAGGCAGTGGGTGTTGGATAATGTCACAGGCGGGAGTACAACGCTTACGGATGCTCAAATTGCAAGCAAAACATTTCTCCTTTTCCATGATTTAAATATAAAAAATTTGAAAGGTATAGAGTATTTTACGTCATTAGCACAGCTTCACTGTTATCATAATCAGCTAACGAGCCTTGACGTAAGTAAGAATACGGCGTTGGAAAATCTTTATTGCTATAATAATCAGCTAACGAGTCTCGATGTAAGTAAGAATACGGCGTTGAGAAGTCTTAATTGTGACTTTAATCAGCTGACAAGCCTTGACGTAAGTAAGAATACGGCGTTGGAAGGTCTTAGTGCTCAGAATAATCAGCTTACGAGCCTTGACGTAAGTAAGAATACGGCGTTGGAAGGTCTTAGCTGCCGTAATGACCAACTAACGAGCCTTGATATAAGCAAGAATACAGCGTTGACTTATTTGGACTGTTATGGTAATCGGCTGGCAAGCCTTGATATAAGTAAGAATACTATGCTGTCTTCTGAATTTGATTGTTCCCATAATCAGCTAACGAGCCTCGATGTAAGTAAGAATACGGCGCTAAAAAGTTTGAGGTGTTACAATAATCAATTAACAAGTCTTAACGTAGGTAAGAATACAGTGTTGTATTATCTTGATTGTGAGAGTAATCAACTAACAAGCCTTGATGTAAGTGGGAATACTGCACTGAGTACTATTCGTTGCCAGAGCAACCAGCTAACGAGCCTTGATGTAAGTAAGAATACAGCCTTGAGATGGCTTTATTGCTATAATAATCAGCTGATGAGCCTTGATATAAGCAAAAGTACGGCGTTACAAAGGATTTGGTGTTACAATAATCAATTAACAAGTCTTAACACAAGTGGGACTACCGCCTTAACCGAGCTTAATTGCGACGATAACCAGCTAACAAGCCTTGATGTAAGCAAGTGTACTAACTTAGTGGTGCTTTGGTGCAGGAATAATTTACTGACATCAATAAATGTGAGTGGCTGCACGGCTCTAAATTTTCTCTCGGCTTGTAATAACTTGTATACTTCGATTGATTTAAGCACGAATACGGTACTAAGAGCATTTGACTGCAGGGAAACGATGATAACTTCGATTAACTTGAGTGCTAATCCATTAACCAGACTGTTAGTCGGTAGAAATAGATTACCTTATATAGACTTAACGGAACAAAATCAAAGCAGCGCGGCAGAGATAGAAACCTTTATGTTTCCTGTTTTTGCAAAGGTCGATAAAATAAGCGGCGGGAATTATCCATATCAGATAGATTTTGTGAAGATTTTCGGCACAGATAATATAAGCAAAGTAAAAAATGTTTGGGTAGATGATATTGAATTTAAATATGAGAATAACATACTAAAAATGCGCAATTTCCCCAATGACAATGCCATATATTATACATACGATAATAAGCATCCAGATATAAGTAAGATAACTGATAATGAGGATTGGCTTGATGGGCTTATATCTGCTGCATTTGGCGCGGACTATTCAGCAGACTCATTGAGGGAGAGAGTTGGGCTATCTGATTATCAGCACACAAGCCTATCTTATGGGGTGTTTAAGCGATATTTATATATAAGCACTCCGACTGAGATTGAAGTTACTCGTAGACAAGCGTTTAATAAGCCATTAGAAATAAAATATAAAAAGCGTTGGCGAGATGAATATCAAACGCCTCCGAGCGGAACGTCTGTCACATGGTCAATAGCAAGTGGCGAACTGCCGCCAGGGCTGACTTTAGATAAAAACACCGGCATAATATCGGGGACGCCGAGGTAATAAAGGAGGAATATAATGCGAACACTAAACGTACAGCGAATACAGCACACAACGGGGTTAGCTGTGGACTTAGCGCAGAAAGACTTGTTGCTGCTTGACGGCGAAATTATTTTCGAGAGCGATACCGGCAAGGGTAAACTTGGCGACGGCATCCATACATGGAACGAACTTAAATATTTAAATTTAGGCTTCGAAACCGCTTCCGACGACGAAGTAGATGACATGCTTGACGACGTCTTCGGTGGCGACGGCGACGGGGGCGGCAATACCCAGCCGGGCAGCGACCACGGCGTGGCCTCAGATGATGAGATAGACGATATGCTTGATGATGTCTTTGGCGATAATTAATTAATTCAATTCAATTCAATTTAGATTTCAACGCGGGTAAGCCATCCGCTTGAGATAAATAAAATTCTATAACCTTAAGGAGGTTGTTATTTATGGCTTACGATTTAACAGATTTAGTTACTACTGCTCAGCTTAAGAAGCTGGCCACGCGCACCAATGCGGAACTCGGCGAGACCATTCGCTACGTTGCGGTTTCCGGCAACACGATTAACTTCTATAACGAGAAGGCGCTTGAAGACCCCGCGCAGGAAGCAGCGTTCAGCGTTGACTTCCCGTCTGAGTTATTCTTAGACGCAGCGGCTACTCAGCTTGTGCAGAACTTTGCATGGAGCGCGGCAAGCTATCCTGACACCACCGACCCGAACTTGGACGGCAAGCAGGTATTAGTCCTCGGCGTAAAGACACAGACCGGCGCAAACGCAACTATCGCCTACAGCTTCGTTGACCTCACGTCCCTTATTGAAATCATCGAGATTGCCAGCGGCGACAGCGAGAAGGTCTTAAGCCTTACGGAGAACGGCAAGACGCGCACAATCGGCTTTAATATCTCGACTGCGGCGGGTAACATGCTCACTGTCAATGCCGACGGTCTTTATGCGACGCTTCGCGTGAGCGGCGCGGTGCAGGATAACGTTGTCGTCTTCGATGTAAACGGCGCTCCGGCTGACAGCGGTATTGCATCCGCTGATGTGCTTACTAAGCTTGCAAGCGCAACGGCTGACCATATCGTGACGCTCAACGCCGACGGGTCTATCAAGGACAGCGGCATCATGATTGCCACGGATGCCGAAATTGACGAGATGATCGTTGATGTGTTCGGCGCTGCTGTATAGTTTTTAACTTGATTTTATTTATATAAGGGGTGATATATAATGGCATATCAATTAACAGATATTACGACAGTAGGACAGAGCAAGGCGTTAGCGCAGCGCTGCGTCAGCAAACTGGCTGAGAAAGCGAACTTAGTCGCTAACGTAGCAGCGGCTGGCAACTTCGCTATGCTGACAGCGGCTGGCGATATTGCTGACAGCGGTGTTGCCCAGACTGGATTAATGCTGACAGTTGCGAATGCAGCTCAGGGTGCTATCGCTGTTTTTGGAGCGAACGGCCAGCTTGACGCATCAGCCATTGAGATAGCGGCTGACACCGAGTTTACTGAGATGCTTGATAAAGTGTTTGGGGCTCAGTCTTAAGGCTGGAGCAGACTTTAACAGGGCGGGGGATAATACCCCCGCTTTATTATTAAGAAATTAAATCAGGAGTGATAAATAAATGAGCTATGATTTAGGGGATTTAGTTACAGTAGGACAGAGCAAAGCGCTGGCACAGCGGGTGAAGGCAGAACTTGCAGCAGCGCAGAGCGGCGGCAGTATAGATTTTCCGGCAAATGATGACAAGCTCTATGCGGTAAAAAACGGGGCTTGGACGGCAATATCGGAGTCGTCAGTGATTGCGCCCGTGCCGGGGAGCGCTCCGGCAGGCTCGGATGTGTTGGCTTGGGTGAAGTCAACAACTACACTAACAGGCGGCTCAGCAACCAACTATTATTTTGTGGGCTCTTCTCAATTTTGCCACACCCATATAACATACAAAGGCGTGACTTATGCGCTAATTTCATATCAAAACGGGTCAGGCACAAGTGTATCTTACAATCTATTCTTTTACCAGAAGACCGGTACGCGATATAAGAGCATTGCAACTATCGCAACAAAAAGCACGCTCGGGACGAGATTAGACTCAACAAATCATGCTATATGTATTGTTGATAATATTATGTACGTTACTGTAAGCACGAATTTATATACGCTCAACCTTGATTGTCTCATTGACAGCACTATAGCAAAACAATTTGAAGAAGTGACGGACTACACGGCTATAAACGTCAGCGGCAACAGCGCGGGGTATATGACCCGATGCTATGGAATGTGTTACTCGCCGACGCTGGATTTGATACTCATGGTCGGAAATGGGGTTGCCAGCGGGGCAACATCATCAAGCTTATGCTTAAGGACAATGACGGGGACGCCGGATACGGGGCTGACATTCGGAGATGTGACTGATATAAGCCAGCAATTACCGGGATGGAGTAGTTTTTATCTGAATAATATTTACTGGTCTGAGGTCTTAGGGAAGTTCATTGGAAGTTCACAATACGGCACGGCGGTGTCAAGCGACGGGTTAAATTGGGAATATCAGACAGATACAAAACCGTTGTTTTATATGCTTGACTGTCCCGAACATCATTGCCTATATGCGTTTAAAAACGGCAGCAACGTGCCGTATATGTCCAATGACGGGCTTGTATGGATTGCGCTGACTGCGTACGGGATACCGCCCAATACGAGCAGCCCGTCAGCCTTGGTATACGCGCCGGAACTTGGGCTGTTCTGCGCAATTCCGAACGGGTCACAAGACTACGTATTAATCTCAAACGACATGAAGCACTGGGCGAAGACTACCATGCCAGATACGGCCTCGCGCGGGTATTTATACTGGAGCAGCGCGGAAAATGCGTTTAAGTGCGCAAGTTCAGTAGGGAGCGGCGCATCCCAAATCGTCAGCTTCTATGACTTAACATTCTAAATCTAACGGGAGTGATAATCATGGGCGATTTATCAGTGAGGATGAAGACAAGCGTATTACAGGGCAAGCCGAGTAAGAGGTGATAAATATGTTTGAGAATTTTAGTTTAGAGCAGATGAAAGCATGGGTAATTGAACAGATTATGTGGGCTGAGATTAATATGCGCGGCAAGTCCGGCAAAGAGAAACGCGACGCGGTCGTTGCACGGCTTGACGAGATGATAAAGCTGCCGTTCTATCTCGAGTGGCTTGATGATAAGCTTATCGGTATAGCCGTTGATTTATGCTGCGACAAGCTTAATAGCCTTTACTCGCACAAGTTTGCAGACGCTAAGCCTGACATTAAAAAGCTTGTGCATGAGATAGCGCTGCCTGAAGAGATAAGCCATGAGCAGCGATAACTTTGAGAAATCAATCGCCTTTTCTTTAAAGTGGGAAGGCGGACGCAACTTTGATGTTGTGAACGGTCAGCCGGTTGTGAAGGACGCG
>JAFUXM010000152.1 GCA_017470785.1 Synergistaceae bacterium | reverse complement strand
TGCCGTCCATCCGTAAGCACGGGCTATACGCAACGCCGGAGAAGCTTGAAGAGATGTTGAGCGATCCTGACAGCTGGATTAAGACGCTGCAGGCTTTGAAGGCTGAACGCGAGAAGCGTATTGAGCTCGAGGCCAAGGTCGAACAGGACGCGCCGAAAGTCTTATTTGCCGACTCGGTTGCAGCAAGTGAAACTTCAATCTTAATCGGCGACTTGGCCAAGCTGATTAAGCAAAACGGTATTGACATCGGCCAGAATAAATTATTTGAGTTTTTGCGCAATGAAGGCTGGCTGATCTCGCGCAAGGGTTCAAGCTATAACATGCCGAGCCAAAAGGGCATGGAGTGCGGGTATTTCGAGATTAAAGAGCGTACGGTCGATAATCCCGACGGGTCAATTCGCGTAACGCGTACGCCGAAAGTCACCGGCAAAGGCCAGATTTATTTTGTCGAGCTGTTCTTGAAGCGCGGCAGCAATTTCGAGCTCGCAATTTAATTTATATATATAAAAGGAGCGTAGTATTTATGTCATCAAGAGGATTAAACAGAGTGACGGTACTCGGGACTTTATGCAAAGACCCAGAGCTTAGGCATAGTTCAAGCGGAGTTGCGTATCTGTACTTTGATTTGGCAAGTAATTATCAGGTCAAGAACTCGCACGGCGAATGGGAGAACGCGGTCGACTTCATACCGTTCACGGCCTTCGGCAAGACCGCCGAGCTTATCGCGCAGTACTGCGTCAAAGGGGCGCAGCTTTATGTCGAGGGCAAAATCAGACGCAACAAACGGCAAGACAACAACGGCAATAACATTTATGAGACACAGCTCATTGCAGGCGACATTAGATTTGCAGGCGGCAAGCGCAAGGACGATGGCGGCTCAAGTTCAAGTTATCCAAGCTCGGGCTTTGATAACGGCAATAATTTTGATGCGTTCGATCCGTTCCCATCCCAGCCGCAAGATACTCTCGTTAATAACAATGACCGCGATGACATCCCGTTTTAATTTTTTAAATTTTAGTTTAATTAAATGAAGAAGAAAAATGAAGCACAAGCAAAATTCGCTGAAGAGTATAAAAAATTCGGCATGACAGCCGAGAGGCTGAAGCCATGCCCTAAATGCGGCGATGAGCGCGTCAAAGTTTATATAACCGGCGATACAGAGTCTAACGTGCGAGACTTGCTTGATACAAGCGTGAAATGCAGTGCCTGCGGCTACGAATATAACATTGGGCAGATACAAGATAGCTCGAGCTGGGCTTTGAGTAAGTGCCGTAATATCGCGGTCAAGGCTTGGAATGAGCTATCTCGGCCAAGTGTAAGTTTAGAAAGCAAAGCAGATTAACATGCAACCCGATATTGATTTTTATTTTCTTGTCAAGAAAATGCGCGGCTATCAAAAGGCATATTTCAAAACGCGGGCAGACGTTTAATGTACAAGAGTATTGAACTTGAACAGCAGGTTGATACAGCGATTACAAGATATTTAGAAGGGAGAAAATTAGATGGCAGAAATAACGTTTAAATGCACAGCGACAAAGAAAGACTGCAAGGCTGAGAGCAGAGAAGCTGCAGCGAAGCATTTTTTGTGCGATAAGTGCTTAAGCCTTAAAAACAATGAGTGCGCCGGTCCGATTATTAAAAATCAGAATGAGAGCAACGCACGTGAGGAGCTTAAAAAATTAGCTTTAAAGCCAAGACCTAAGCGCGGTGAAATTAAAACTCTCACGCTATTGTTTATTCAAGAGATAAAGGCGGCACGTAAGGCCGGATACGGCTATAAGGCTATTGCGAAAATTTTACGCGACAACGGCTATGCTATGGGCGTATACGGCGCAGGCTTAGAACTTGCGTTTAAGAGGCTTTGTGATGAGCGAGCTTAAATTAAAGTCCTGCCCGTTTTGCGGCGGGAATAATATATCAACAGGCTTATTGCCGATTGAAGAAAATGAGTTTATGGGCGGAGTAGCATGTAAAGACTGCGACGCGCAGATATTCAGTTCATATAAAGGCGACGACACTGAAAAAGCCGTAAGTGACGCTATCGATAAATGGAATAACAGAAATCAAAGCACCTTAAACAGCTTAGCCAAAGATATTCACGACAACGCCAAAGCCCACGGCTGGTGGGATAATCCGCGCTCGTTCGGCGATATTATCGCACTGTGCCACTCGGAATTATCCGAGGCACTGGAAGAATACCGCAACGGCAAACCCGCTATTTACTACGGCGAAGACGGTAAGCCCGAAGGTATTGCAGTTGAGATGATTGACTGCATTATCAGGATTTTGGACTGGTGCGGCCATGAGGCTATTGACGTTGACGAGATTTTAAAGATTAAGCACGAGTACAACAAGTCACGCCCGTACAGACACGGGGGAAAGAGAGTTTAACATGAGTAATATACAAGTTTACAGCAATAACAATTTTTGCGTAAGAACAACAGTTGACGCGGACGGGACTGTATGGTTCGTCGGTAAGGACATTGCCGAGGCGTTAGAGTATACAGAAAGCTCGTTGAAGCAGATAGGCAACTTATTAAGCGCAGTGCCTGAAGAATGGAAGGGTCTTAAACAGATTAATACCCCCGGCGGTGAGCAGAATATGCTGTGCTTAACAGAGCAAGGCTTATACTTCTTCTTAGGCCGGTCAGATAAGCCGAAGGCTCTTCCATATCAAAAGTGGATAGCCGGAGAGGTCGTTCCGTCCATCCGCAAAACAGGCTCATATTCTATTGCTAAGAAGTCTGGTATCGATGAAAACCTTATGCTTGCTGCGAAAGTCGTCTTAGAGTCGGCAGGCATAACCGGCAATCAGTGCGCGTTATCGCTCGATAAACTCTTTAAGCGCTATGAGGGTATCAGCGCACTTCAGGCCATGGGCGTTGAACTCAAAGCTCCAGAGCAGGAGCAGCTTTTAACGCCGAGCGAGATAGGCAAGCAGTTAGGACTAACCGGACGGCGCGTCAATGAGATTTTAGCGGGTTTAGGCTGGCAGCATAAGATTAATAAATCATGGGAAGCCATCGGCGACGGCGTTAATTATTCAGTCATGCTCGACGTTGGTAAAAGGCATACGGACGGCGTACCGGTCAGGCAGCTTAAATGGAAGAGCGGCGTTATTGATGCTGTGAAAGCGAGGTTATAATCATGAATAAGTGCTTTATTTTTAGAGACTATGAGCGAGATATATTATATATGTTCCACGTTTATATTGATAAAACCTCGTGTGATATATGGGTTGATGCTGGTAATGTAACAGCAATCTTGGCCCTCTCGACAGAAGATATTCAAGATTTCACAGAAGACGGCCAAACAATCGACGTAGAGCAGCTTTTAAAAATGCTGAAAATTAAGCCTGAGCTGCGTCAGCACCCGTTTAAAGACTGGTTCGAGTTTCAGATTTTACCGCGTATTATTGACGAGTTTAATAATTTTACGCCAAATGACGCACTCGAAGAGATAAGCGATAAACTTGAAGAAATAAAGGACTTAATAAATGAGCAGCGATAATACTTACGGTTTTGACAGCACGGCCTTAACTGTCTTAAACGAGCGTTATATGCACGTCAAGCCGGACGGCTCAAAAGAAACAGTGCCTGAGATGTTTTGGCGCGTCGCGAGTTATTTAAACAAAGACAGAGCGCAGGAATATTACGAAGTCATGATGAGCCGCGATTTTCTGCCGAACTCACCGACTTTAATGAATGCTGGGCGGGATGGTATGGCCGCCCAGCTCTCCGCCTGTTATGTCCTGCCTATTGAAGACACAATGGACGGAATTTATACGGCGCTGCATCATCAGGCTATGATACACAAGTACGGCGGCGGGACAGGCTTTAACTTCAGTCCGCTCAGGCCTAAAGGCTCACGCGTGAATACGACAAACGGCGTTGCATCCGGCCCTGTATCGTTCATGGAGCTGTTTGACATCAGCACTGAAAAGGTTATGCAAGGCGGTTGCTTCCCCGCTGGAACTTTCGTTGCTACAGTTAATGGAGCAATGCCGATTGAAAAACTGACAGCTGGCACGCTTGTTTATTCTTATGATTTAGAAGAAGGATATATA
>JAFUXM010000151.1 GCA_017470785.1 Synergistaceae bacterium | reverse complement strand
AATTTTTAGTATCAGCGCATGAACATGATTAAAATTAAATTGCGAACATGTTATTTAACTGCAAGATAAAAATTTTTACTGTCAGCGCTTGAGATAGATTAAAATTAATTTGCAAGTACGTTATTTAGCTGCAAGATCATTTTTTAGTGTCAGCGCGTAAGCGAGAATAAAATAAAATTTCAAGCACGTTATTTAATTGTAAGATAAAATTTTTTACTGTCAGCGCATGAGCAAGATTAAAATTAAATTTCAAGCACGTTATTTAATTGCAAGATAAAATTTTACTGTCAGCGCGTGAAGATTTAGAGAGCTAAATGAAATTAAAAACTAATTTTAAATTTAAAACGGAGAAAGAAATTAAATGGCAGGAGCATTTATAGAGGCGTCGTGCTTTAACGCAGCAAAATTTCCGGCTGAAAGTGAATTGCCGGAGATTGCGTTCGCAGGCAGGTCTAACGTGGGCAAATCAAGCTTGATTAACGCATTGTTAAACGCAAAGCTTGCTCACGTCGGAGGCACGCCCGGCAAGACCCGCAGCATAAATTTCTATAAAACAGAATTTAATGATGTAAAGCTCCGGCTCGTTGACCTGCCCGGGTACGGCTATGCGTCCCGCAGCAAGAGCGAACGCAGCGAGTGGCTGAAGCTCGTGTCGGCTTATATCGCCCAGCGCAAAAATTTAATTTTAACTTGCCATCTGGTAGATTTCCGTCACGGGCTATTAGCAAATGACAAAGAGCTTCAGGAATGGCTGAATAGCTACAAGCGCGATATATTCGTAGTGTTCACTAAGGCCGACAAAATTCCCAAGGGCAAGTGGCGCAGCACTATGCAGAACTATATCATGACGCAGGGCTTATACTCAGTGAATGTGCCGATAATCACTTCAAGCGAGAATAGCAGCGGCAAACGCGCCGGCATCGACGAGCTTAAAAATTTTCTGGCAGAATTTATAAAATCAAAACAGCAAGCTAATTAAAATTAAAAATAAAAATAAGGCCGCAGACTTGTCATAACTCGTCTGCGGCCTTATTTTATTTATTAAATATTTTAAATCTATACGCTTTCCCGTTCTTTGCCGCGCCAGAATACCCGCACCGGCGTGCCGTTAAAGTCAGCTAAGTTTCTAAGCTCATTCTTAACATGATTTTCAAATGCGTTATTCACTATCTCAGGTTCATTCACGAAGAATATAAAAGTCGGCGGCTCAGCATCAACCTGCGAGCAGTAATAAATTTTTAACGTCCGGCCTTTTTTATTCGACGGCAGCCTGTCAAATGCTAATACATCCCTCATAAGCCTGTTCAACTGATTAGTAGCAATTCTATTTTGCCTGTTCGCATATACAGCCTTGACCAGCGGCGCAATCTTTTGCGTGCTGCGGCCGGTCAAAGCCGACGCAAATATCACCGGTGCCCAGTTCACAAACGGCATCTCGTCCTTCACTTTCTTGATTAAATTATCGCCGAACTTGACTTTACCGGCCACTAAGTCCCATTTGTTTATAATTAACACAAGCCCTTTGCCCTTAGACGCGATATGCGCCGCGATTTTTTTATCCTGATCAGTGCAGGGCGTCTCCGCGTCCATAAGTAATAGCACTACGTCAGACCGGTCTATCGCAGCTAACGTCCTGACAAACGAGTAATACTCAAGATCATTTTCGCTTGAGTTCTTAGCATTTATAAATTTGCTCTTGCGCCGCAAGCCCGCCGTGTCTATTAATCTAAAATCTTGATCTTCTATATTCACAAGCGTATCGACCGGGTCTCGCGTTGTGCCGGCAACTGGACTTACAAGCGACCGCTCTTGACCGGCAAGTTTATTTAACAACGACGACTTGCCGACGTTAGGCCGTCCAGCTATCGCTAATTTTATAACGCCGCTCTCACTGTTACTAATATCAAGCTCCGGCTCTTCCGGCAAAAATTTTATTATTAAATCTAATAATTCATCTAAATTGCGTTTATGCAGCGCACTCACGCCGATTATATTTTCAAGTCCCAGCTCATAGACATCGCTTATAGCGTCCTCATGCTTTATATCATCTATTTTATTTACGGCTAAGATAACGGGCTTGCGGCTGCGCCGTAACAAATCAGCGATTTCCTTATCCGAACTCGTGACGCCTGCCTTACCGTCAGTTACCATCAACACAGCGTCGCACTCGCTTATCGCCGCGTCAACATGCAGCTTAATGCCTTTGCTAAAGGCCGATTCCTCGCCTAAAATTCCGCCCGTGTCAATAACATAAAAGCTCTTGTCTCTCCATTCAACCTCGCCGTATAATCTATCCCGCGTGACGCCCGGCGTATTGTCGACTATCGCGTCGCGCCTGCCAGTCAGCCTGTTAAACAGCGACGACTTGCCGACATTAGGCCGTCCTATAATTGCAATAATTCCAGCCATGATGATTTATACTCCGCCCCGCATATAACTTTTCAAATCATCGCCGTCTAAACCCGCTGCAAGCGCGACAGCCAATCTAATTCTTGCCTGATGAGGCGTGAGCATTCCCGCGCTGATTAATCCAGCCTCTAACAGCTGCGACGAACTGCCCTCGTAGTCCTCAATGTCCTGCACAAGGCCGCCCGGGTCACGCGCCGCTAACACAACCGGAATATTTAATCTCACTAATTTTCTTAATAAAGGCATCCATGACGAAGGCACGTCGCCGTCTCCAAATCCTGAAACTATTAAACCTTCAAGCTCATCAAATCTCTTGTCTAATAATGCTTTTAAAATTAAATCGCTGCTGCCAAGAGCCGCGTCTATTATCTCGATATTGCGAGCCAACGGCAGTTTCAAACTTTGCACTTGCCGCCGCCGCGGCTGCCTGATTTGCACCAGCTCGTCCAACGGCTGAGTAAACACGGCAAGCGGCGCATCAGGAAACGCAAATATATTTGCACTGGCGCAGCCTGAAATGCGTATAATATCAGCCGGTGAGTAAAGCGCATCGTTCAGGCACACAAGTGCGCCCTTGCCTGTACATGAACCGGACATCGCAGACTTCACAGCCTGCGTTAATCTCAATGCCGTTTCACTGCGCCTGCTCCCTGCATTAAATATAGACCCAGTGAACACCACCGGCGGATTTAACGCCCAGATTAAATCAGCCAGATACGCAAGCTCGGCCAAGCCCTCGAGCGCACAAGTTATAACAACGCCTTTCGCGCCCTCACGGTTAATATATCCAGCCGCCATATCGATTATCTCGCTGCACATCCGCAGCGTATAATTCGACACCGGCTGCACGCTCCATTGCTGAAATACTGCGCTGTCCTTTAATTCATCTGTCAGCTGCGCGGCAAGCTCTTCATCAGTCAGCGCCGCTTGCTGCCCAGTCTGCACCATACGCCCTCCGGCAACAAGCACAACTACTTTATCTCTCATAATAAATCCTCCAAATTACCTGACCCGGCGCAGCATTCTGCGCATAGTCTCTATAGTCGCATCCAACGGAAATTTCCGCCGCGTATCGTTTATAACTATCATCGCGTCACGATACATGCCCTTGCCGTAATACGCGCCGGCCAGTCCAACCCGCGCCGTCACGTCACGGCTGTTGATATTACAAGCCTTGTGAAAATTTAATATCGCATCGTCCCATTCTTTAGTGTTCAAAGCAAGCGAACCGGCATCAAGCGCATCTTGAAAATTATCGCCCGCTTCCGGTTCGTTCACATTTAAATTTAAATTCCCATTAAAATTTTCAGCCTGCAAATTCAAATTATCTTCGCTTGAATTTAAATTCAAATTTTCATTAAAATTTTCAGCCTGCAAATTCAAACTATCTTCACTTAAATTTAAATTCAAATTCTCATTAAAATTTCCAGCCTGCAAATTTAAATTATCCTCGCTTAAATTTAAATTTTCATTAAAATTCTCTGCCTGCAAATTCAAATCACTTTCTTTTAAATTATCATCTTCTAATTTACTAACATCTTCACTAACATCCTGCGAGTATAAATATGAATACGAATCAGCCGCCGCGCGGTAAGCCTTGTCCCTGAGATACAGCAAAGTCAAGCACGCTCCGGCCAGTGCAAGCGATAGCAACACCGCACAAACCGCAGCAATTTTTACTTTCTTGCTTAATTTCCTTGACGAGTTCTTACCTGCAAGCTCTGACATCTCTAACGCTAAGACTTTCCTGTTGTGAAGCGCACCGTGCAGCTGCTGCGTGAACTCGCCGTTCCGCTCCTTGACAAGTATTTTATTATTATTAATATTATTAGCTCCGTTAAATACCGCGTTTAACTGCTCCTCCACTCCGTTAACATCCTCGCGCGGCGCTTTAACCTCTTTAATTTCTTTAACTGCTTTAACTTCTTTAGCATTCTGCTCCGGCCTCTTGCTCAGCTCCTCACGCAGCACGCCCTCCTGCTCGTCAAGCAAATTCTCCAGCTGCTCGACATAGTCCTCAAGCTGCTGAATATCACTCAAGCTATAATTATTATATTCAGGCTTATTAATATAGCTGTCCTTATCCTCAAGCAACAGCTCGTCCGCTAAGTTCTGCAGCTCGTCCTGTTCAGTCAAAAATTTATTTTTCTTATTTTCAGCCTCAGCCGACCGCTCTATATTTTCATCTATAGCCTGCCCCTGCAGCTCAGATACTTCATCAAAATAATTATTATTATCTTCTAAATTTTCTTGCTCGCTCTCTTGCTCTTGCGCTTGCTCTAATTCTTGCGGCTGCAAGCTTGCACTTAGCACATCCTGTGCTGCAAGCTCTAAATTATCTTCTGAATTCTCCGACTCGCTCTCTTGCTCAGGCTCCAGCGCTAATTCTTGCACTTGCAAACTTTGCTCATCATGAGCTAACTCGCCTAAATTATCTTCTAAATTTTCCGGCTCGCTTTCTTGCTCTTGCGCCGGCTCTAAGGCGTGCGGCTGCAAACTTAAATCATCTTGAGCTGCAAGCTTTAAATTATTTTCTAAATTCTCTTGCTTGCTTTCTTGCTCTTGCACCGCCTCTAACTCTTGCGGCTGCAAACTTAAATCATCCTGCGCTGTAAGCTCTAAATTATCTTCTAAATTCTCCGGCTTGCTTTCTTGCTCTTGCGCTATCTCTTGCGCTTGCAAGCCTCGCTCATCATGCGATGCCTGATCTAAATTATCTGCTAAGTTTTCCGGCTCGCTTTCTTGCTCAGGCTTCGACGCTAACTCCTGCACTTGCAAGCCTTTCTCATCCTGAGCCGCCTGCTCTAAATTATCTTCTAAATTCTCCGGCTTGCTTTCTT
>JAFUXM010000150.1 GCA_017470785.1 Synergistaceae bacterium | reverse complement strand
TTCTATTATGTGAGGGATCAGCGGCTTCTTAGCTGCTCGAGTTCAGCTTTGAAGACACTTCTCCCCACGGGCAATAATATAACACATCACGCCCAGAATTGCAACCCCCGATTTAATATTTTCGCATGATTTTTTTTGATTGATTTTGCTTCCCGCTGCCCAGCGCTGCTAAGCTTGCTCTTATTCTCAGCCTGAGCTTCAGCCTCAGACTTAAGCTGCTCGGCTAATTTCTCCTTGTGCAGCAGGCTTAACCGCCGCTGCCGCCGCTTGTAATGCCTTTCTAAATTCGGGCTTAGTATCTCCAGCGCTCCGGCGGCGTAAACTCTTGCGTCAAGCGGCTCGTTGCGCAAGCCCTGCGACTTCACTTCCCAGACTGCGACATCACGGCCGCGCTGCCTCTTTATCACCTGCCGCTCACTTAATAACCCCTTAAAATATTTTTCGTCATAGCCTAGTGTTACATCAGCCGGAAAGTGACAGAATCCCGGCCCGATTTTATCTATCCTCAGCCTCGCGTATAAATCTGCTTTTAACGTGTCAACGCCGAGTGTGAATAATGGCACTCCTGCCCTGTTGCGCCTTGATGCCTTGCTGACGCTCGGCCTGCCCTGACCGCCTCTGCCGACAATCGCGAAGATATTCCGGCTCTGATTTATCTTGCAAAATCTGTAAACATCGTCGGTGTGATGGCCGCCGCTGTCAATGCACACGCAGCTGACTATCAAGCCCTCGCCGTCCGCATAATACCGCGTTTTAGCTAAGTAATCGCTCAAGCGCTCCCAGACTTCCGGCTGCCCCGGGTCACCGTACAGCACTTTATACTCGATGCCCCAGCTTTCTTTATGCAAGCCCCAGCCTACTACTTCAAGCTCCAGCCTATCATCCTGAGTGTCCACGCCGCATGTCAGCACTAAAACTCCATCCGGCAATTCCGCATTGTACTCGCTCTTATTAAGCTTCATGCTGTCAAGCTCGATGCCGCCGCTCAAGTCCTCGAACGGCAAGCCAAGCACAGTGTTCCACCATGCCTTCAAGCTCTCCGCGCCGCCTAATTTCGCCTCTTCGTGCCGCGCGATAAGCTCAGTCCAGCGCACCCACGGGCTCGCAAAAGCGTTCAAGTGAAAGCTGCGCGTATTTATCTGCTCCGTGTCCTGCTCATCAAGCTTTACAGCATTTTCAACCCATGAGCCTTGCAGCTGCCCCGCTTTCCACTCGTGCTCAGTATGCACAGCGCCGCATTTAACGCACTTCATCACCGGCTCAGTCACGTCTTTATAAATAATCCTGTTCCAGTCAAACGCGTTAAGCCCGCCGCAGTCAGGGCACGGCACGCTCCACTCCTCGCGCGTTCCAGTATTAAACGCCTTCTCAATCCGCGATGCACCGCTTAGTGTCGGCGTGCTGACCCATATTATCCGCCTGTTCCAGAAGTTCTGCGTCCGCGCCATTGCTAAGCTCAGCGGGTCGCCCTCTGTTCCTGCACTGACCGGATACCTGTCAACTTCATCACACAATAATATTCTAATAGGTCTCGATGCAAGGCTCGCAGGGCTGTTAGCGCCGCTCATCGTGATATGTCCGCCGGTGTAACGCTTATGTAGTAAAGTATTTCCGCTGTCCCGCGTTCTGGGATCCTGAACAAGGCCGCTTAACCTCGGCGTATCGCGTAACATCGGCGCAAGTCTGTCCTTGCTAAAGCTCATCGCCATATCCAACGTCGGATTCAGCAGCAAAATCGGGCTCGGCTGCTGATCCATGAAATACCCGATTATGTTTAATATTATCTCAGTCTTGCCAAGCTGCGCCGCGCTCATCACTACCACGCGCTGCGTCACAGCATCGCTCACTGCGTCCATGATCTCACGCTGATATTCAGCTCTTGCAGTC
This sequence comes from Synergistaceae bacterium, assembly GCA_017470785.1. GTDB lineage: Bacteria > Synergistota > Synergistia > Synergistales > Aminobacteriaceae > JAFUXM01. The sequence continues at coordinate 3,922 of JAFUXM010000150.1, read as the reverse complement.
CGCCATAGGCCAGGCTCAGCGCTTGCCTCAGGCGAAATTCGCCTATATAAATCCGCCCACTGACTTATCTTCAAATCAGCAGGCGGAAGCCAAAGTCCCTTACTTCCCAGCTGCAAGCTCATTCAGCGCCTCGTAAATTCCGCTTTTTATGATACTCTCCACTCTTCCCGCGTCACTAAGTCCAGCCAGCATAGGCGCTAACTTGCCGGGCAATGCCAGCAGCTTTGACTTAGCGTTTAGTATCATCGCCCCCATCTGCTTCTCGGCTTCAGCAGCTGCGACCAGCTCGCCCTTGCGCTCTGCTAATTCAAGCTCCTTCAGCTCCGCCATAGCTAATTCGCGCCTTAAACGCGCCGCCTTAATATCATCATCAGTCACTTTCACTGCACTCTTCTTCACTGCCATCATCAAAACCCCCTGTTTACCGCGATTTACGCGCAATATCTAAAATACGGCGTCTCAGCGCCCCGCCATTCAATTTTTATTCCCGAGACGATTAACTATATTACCCCGCGCGCAAAAATTTAATCTCGCGCCATTCTCGCGCCGTCTCCGCCCGAAAAATTTCTGACGCTAATCCAACGGCGGGGTCGGCGTCCCACCGCCCTTTAACCCACCGAGCCAGTACCTTTTTTAACCTCAGCTCCAGCATTGCCCTCAAATCCAGTCAGCAAGCTGTCTACCGGCACTCCGACCTCACGGGCTATCGCCATTAACACGCTCAGCTTAGGCGTATTCCGGCTATGCACGTAGTTCCAGAGCCTTGCCCTTGAGATATTAAGCCGCCTCGCGAGATCGCTCATGTTAAGCCCGCGCTCTTTCATCAGGCCGGTCAAGGCTTCAGCGAGATTAGACCGCACACCCTGAGTAATCGTCTTAGTTTTGGCCTGCTCGTGCGCCTCAAGTATCAGCGCGGCCAGCTTCGGCGCGAAGTCCTTCCGCCTTGCTGCCGCCTCGCGTACGGTCAGCCCGTGCTTAGCTGCAAGCAGCCCGAGCCGTGATGTATGCCGCACCGAGTAAGTGCCAATGCAGCTGATATAGTCGGCAACTAAGCGCCACGTCTGCAAATCAGCCTGCGCGGCCTTGCGCGAGACTTGAACTATGTGAGGCCAGCCGCCCGCGCCGCCTACTATGGCGTCGACGCGCTCGTTGTCGGCTATCACGTGCTCTATCACGCTGCTCTTGCTGCTGCAGCCCTTGCAGCTTTTATAGCCCTCAGAATGTGAATTCAGTGCGCTCATCATGTCATAAACTGCCCGGCCTCTCGGCGGTCTGACAAGGCCTAACAGCACCTGCAGTCCCTGCTTGTGATAGTTCAGCAGCAATTCTATTAATCCCGCCAGCTCATTCACACTATCCATGCTATTCCGCCTCCGGGTTATCCAGATAGACGACCTGCACCAAAACCCTCGGCTCATCCGCATAAGCTTTCGAGCCCATCCCCATCATGACTTGGGCATCATCGACCCATAGAACGCCCGTGAGCGCGTCTTGAATGCACTTCAGGACATTATCATAGTCCGGCTTGCCGAGCGGGAATATGACCTCTTCTCGCGCCATCTCGCGCTTCTTTGCGCTCCAGCTCTTGGGAATTGCCCTGTATTCAATCACGCTGATCTTAGCCGCGCCGGTGTAGGCCGCATTCTCAGCCGTTATGCTGCATTGCTCATAGGCGCAGCGGCGCACGAGCTGCTTGTACTCGCTGCACTTCTGCGGCTCGTAGGCTCTGACATAGCCGCCGCGTGACGTGAAGCGCGGCCTGGCCTGCGGCACTGCCTTGCCCGGAACTGTGAAAACAAAATCTCTTGTTGCCATAAAATCGCCCTCTCTCTCGATCTTCTCAGTCTTTTCAATCTCTCGCTGCTCAGCTCTATTTTACCTCATGAGCAAGCAGTTTTGCATCCAAACTTAGCAGCCATCGGCAGCCGAGCCGTCTCACTGCAAGCTCACTGCAAGCTCACTGCAAGCTGAAAAAAAATTCGCTCGAAAATCCGCCTCTCCAGATACGCTCTCTCAGTGCGCGTATCTCTGCAAACCCGCATACTGACTGGGCTTCAGATGGTGCACAGCGTCCGATTTAGTGCGCTTTAGTGCGCGTGTAGTGCACCATCGCTTTTTTTCGACCATGCACTACACGCGCACTGATCTCCGCCTCTGCACCCTCTCATTGCACCATCTAAACTCAGTAATAATAATAATTTATAAGAATACGTGCAGTCAGATGGGGGTGTTTAGGCAGAGGCTTTTTGACCAACTCTGACTTTCGCAGCTGAGCAGCTAATCATCGTCAGCATCGCTGTTTACATCATCTGCCCCGCTGCTGAGGCTGTCAGATACCGGCTCGTAGAAGCCTCTGACAGCGTACTCAATGCCGCGATGATAGCCCCGCCGGTTGAGCTTGCCATCCGTGACAAAGTCGTTCAGGCACACGTTCAAATAGCGGTCGCTCACGCCGGAGCTCTTTAAATCGCCCTTCTTGAACCAGACGCCGGGCTTGTAATTCTGCTCGATGAAGTCCCAGAGCTTGCCCTTCACGTTGCCGCGCTCGCTCCTGAATGGATTTAAGTCAAACTCCATGTCGGCGCGGCCGCTGTCGTCGTTGACCAGCCGGAACGTGAACGGCGCGATATTGCGATCCCATGATTTGACTGTCTTGACCAGCTGCACTTTGTTATCAGCATAGGTCAGCGTGTCGTTTATGCCGCCGGGCATCTCCTCGATTGAGATCATGCAGTTTGTATGGCGCGATAACATGCTTGAACCTATGGCCTCGTCCTGAGTTAAAGGCTTGCCGCGGTCTTTAATCGCGGTCTTGCGCTTGTGATGCGTGAAGACTATTGCGATGTCCAGCTCCACGGCCATCATGCTTAAGCTTCGCAGCACTGCGTTTAACGTGTCGCTTTTGCTCTCGTCGCCGGTGTAAAATGACATCAGACTGTCAAAAAAAACGACGTCCGGCTTCTCGGCTCTGAGTATGGTGTAGACTGTGTTCAAGCCCTCTTGCGTATTGAGGTCATACACAACTTTTTGGCGCAGGCTCTCGTCGCGGTCATATATGCGCACTAACTCGGGATTGACCGGCCAGTGAGTTTGCTTAGCGCGTCTAATCAGCATCCGGCTGCGGGCTTCACCGGCGAATATTACGGTCTTGCGGGGATCTTGCTCATAGCAAAAGCCGCCGAGTATTGCGCCGCCTAAGCTGAGATCACTTGCGAATTTCTGCATGAAGAAAGTTTTGCCGCTGCCCGGGGCGGCGAACAATACGCTGACGTAGCCCTTTGGGAACATGCCGCCGACGTTGTCGACCGGCGGGACATTAATCTTCTCATCAAGGCCGATACCGAGCCGGAGTAAGCTGCGTGACTTAATAAACTCCTCGCGCTTGCCTTCCGGCAGCGCCATGCTGTCGATCCAGTCAATCAGCGCGTCGCGGGCGGGTTTCTGCCCGTAGAGATTATAGTAGTCGTTCCAGTCAGTGCCTTTGTCGCCCTGCTTGAACTGCGGTACGAAACAGCCGTCGAACCAGCCGTTAGTGACGCATTTTTGCGCGGCGCTCAAGCCCGGGTTGCCCTTGGTCTTGACGTCATTGTCGCCCATCGCAAGCAGCTTGTTAGCCTTGAACTTTGCGCGCAGTTGCGGCGCAATTCTGACCATATTGCCGCAGTTCATGGCGCAAATTACCGGCAGCCCAGTTAATTCATGCAGCGTTGCGCCGGTTGCATAGCCCTCGCAGACCAGAATTGCAGCATTGGGGTTAGCTTCAGCGTAACTCAGCTCGATTGCAAAGAATGCGCCGCCGCTCTCGCTGTCAGGGAAAAATCGCTTTTCGCCGCTGGGCTTAATAAACTGGATGCTTTTGAGCGTGCCGTTAATATCAGTCAGCGGTATCATGATCTGGCCCTGATGCTCGCGCAACCCATAA
>JAFUXM010000149.1 GCA_017470785.1 Synergistaceae bacterium | reverse complement strand
TTATCTTAGCAGGGCCGCAGGGAATAGGTAAGTCAACGCTGCTCGATAAAATGAGCCGCGGCTGGTTCAACGACAGCATAAGGACATTTGAGGGCAAAGAGGCCAGTGAGCTGCTGCAGGGCGTATGGCTTGTAGAAATCAGCGAGCTTGACGCATTCAGAAAAACTGACACCGCCCGCATTAAACAATTTTTAAGCTTACGTTCCGATCGGTTCAGAGCGCCATATGCGAGACACCCTAAAGAAGTTCCGAGACGATGCGTGTTCTTCGGCACAACTAATACAAGCGAGTTCTTGCGTGATAGGACAGGCAACAGGCGCTTTTGGCCGGTAGACGTCGGCTTAACTAAGCACGCAAAAAACGTCTGGGATGACCTCGATGATGAAATTGACCAGATATGGGCTGAAGCTCTCATGCGCTGGAAGATAGGCGAAAATCTTTATCTTACAGGCAATATGGAAATTGAAGCGCGTGAGATACAAGAAGCTCACAGAGAGGCGAGCGCAAAAGAGGGGTTAATTATTCAGTTTTTAAACACGCCTGTTCCCGAGAATTGGCGAAAGTGGGATTTAGATAAACGCCGTATGTTCTTGAACGGAATGCAGCAGGGCGAAGCTGAACTTGTACAGCGTGACCGCGTTTGCGCATTAGAAATATGGTGTGAGCTGTTTAACGGCTCGCCGAAAGATTTTCATTATGCGGATGCGGCTGAAATAAATGAGATTTTAGCAGCTCTGCCAAACTGGAAGAGAAGCCAAAGCAGCCTTATGTTCGGCTATTGTGGAGTTCAACGAGGTTTTGTGAGATGTTAGAAAAATCAATAGAAAGACATCTTGTCAACGCTGTAAAAAAGCTCGGGGGCTTGTGTTATAAATTCACAAGCCCCGGAACTATCGGCGTGCCGGACAGAATTATTATTACAGCGCAAGGCAAAGTAATTTTCGCCGAGCTGAAGACTAAGACAGGCAAGCTATCTAAAATTCAGGAATATGTAATAAATCAAATGCGTCTGCGCGGTGCAGATGTTAGAGTGCTGTACGGCACGGCGCAGGTTGATGAGCTAATAAAGGAGTTAAGCAATGGAATTTAATCCTCATCCATACCAAAGCTATTGTATTGACTATATAACAAATAACCGTGCCGCTGGGCTCTTTTTAGAGCCCGGGCTCGGTAAAACAGTCATAACGCTTACGGCTTTACATGACCTGCGGTATAACCGCTGGGAGATAGAAAAGCCTTTAATAATCGCCCCAAAGAAAGTAGCCGAGGCAACGTGGACAACAGAGGCTAAGAAATGGGATCATTTAAAGCGCATGAGAATCAGACCGGTACTCGGCACGCTGAGCCAACGCCTTAAGGCTTTGGCAACACCCGCTGACGCCTACGTGATTAACCGCGAGAACACGCAGTGGCTCGTTGAACACTTTAAAAACAACTGGCCGTTTGATGTTGTTGTTTTAGATGAAAGCTCTTCATTTAAAAATCCACAGAGCAAAAGATTTAAATCGCTTAGGCTTGTGCGTCCGAGAATTAAACGGATTATAGAGCTTACGGGAACGCCTGCAAGCAACGGACTTGAAGACCTATGGTCTCAAATATATCTGCTTGACGGCGGAGCACGTTTAGGCACGACTATAGGCGGTTACCGCGACAAATATTTTGTACCCGGCAAGCGCAACCGTACGACTGTATTTGATTATAAGCCGAAAGACGGCAGCTTTGAGATGATAAAGAAATCTATCAGCGATATATGCGTCAGTATGAAGACAAGCGATTATATCACGCTGCCGGACGTTATACATCATGATATACCGGTTATGCTTAACAGTACAGCTAAAAAGGCATATGAGCAGCTTGAAAAAGACTTATTGCTTCAGGTTGACGAGAATACGATAACAGCAGGGAGCGCAGCAGTCTTGACGGGTAAGCTCCTGCAGCTGTGCAACGGCGCAGTCTATGATACGGAACATAATCCGGTTCGCGTTCACGATTGCAAGCTTGACGCATTTATGGAGCTTATCGAGCAGCTTAACGGCCAGCACGCGCTGGTGTTCTTTAATTTTCAGCATGACAGGGATAGACTTTTAAACGCCCTATCTGAGACAAAGCTGCGCGTCAGAGTTTACGATCAAGCCAGTGATGAAAAGGACTGGAATGACGGGGAAATCGACGTGCTGTTAGCGCACCCAGCCAGCTGCGGATACGGCTTGAACTTGCAATTAGGCGGCCATCATGCTGTATGGTTCGGCTTGACGTGGAGCTTAGAACAGTACGAACAGGCGAATAAGAGGCTTCATAGACAAGGTCAAGACCATCCGGTTATCATTCACCACTTGATAGTTCAGGGCGGTATGGATGAGACTGTAATTAAAGCGCTTCACGATAAAGGCGACGTGCAATCTGCTTTAATGACGGCTTTAAAAGCTCGTATAAATGAGCTTCGCAGATAAATAAAGGCATATAAATAAATAAAGGCTTATAGATAAATAAAGGAGAAATGCTATGGAAATCAAAGATATAATTCAGGCTGTTGCAGCTGAAATGCTTAATCGGCGTGAGGCTATTATTCAGGAAGAGTTTGACCTAAGATTTCACGACGTCAAGCTTTTAATGAAAAATTACCGTATGCTGAAGAAGCATTACGCCGAGGTCGCACCTGAGACGCTGGAGGTCGGCGTTATATGCTCTATGCACCATAAGACCGGCCTCATGATGTCACATGTCGACAAAATGCTCGCGGCTTATAAGTCGATATGTGACGCTTCGGGAGATAGGGCGTATTGGGATGCGCTGCATCTAAGATATATTGCCGATAAACGGTTAAGTATCGGCGATATAGCAGAACGGCTGCATATGAATAGACGCACCTATTTTCGATATTTGAACCGAGCGTTAGCAGACCTTGCCGTATTGCTGTTCGGTATTGAGGCGATCGGGACGTGGAGGCCTAATAGAAAATAGTACCTGATTAAGAAATAGACTTGAGGTACAAGAGCGTTAGTCGAATAGGCTAACGCTTTTTTTTTAATTAGAGACTTCAAAAATCTCTTGTCAGAGAAAAATATTACGAGGCTATGAAAATCTCTTGACCAAGAAAAGTGTTACATTGGCGTTTTTAAAATTGAAAATTAGAGAGGAAAGCTGTTACATCGATGTAACAGCCAATGTAACTGCAATTTTAAAAAGTTTAGATTTTTAGCGGATTTGCTGATGTTACATTATAGCTAAAAAACTTAAAAAATGTATAATATAAAATTATGGCATACGATGAAAAATACAGAAAAAGGACTTTAGAATATTGGCATGAAGGGCACACGTTGGCACAGACTAAGAAAGTCTTTAGAGTGTCAGCAACAACA
>JAFUXM010000148.1 GCA_017470785.1 Synergistaceae bacterium | reverse complement strand
TAGAGATGAGAATTACGACGGCATGGACGCTGACGTAGTCTATCAGGGCGATAAATTCAATAAACTTAAGGACGGCGTCGAGCACGTTTACGAGACTAAGAACAGGGGCAATCCGGTTGGAGCTTACGCGATGGTCTATAGAAAAGATAGGACAAGGCCTGTATATGTCTATGCGCCGTTCAGTAATTACTTCCGCGACACTAAGGTCTGGCGGCAGTACCCGCACGCGATGATATTAAAAGTTGCCGAAGCTATGGCGCTTAAACGGGCGTTCAGCATATCAGGTCTTGTGACCCGCGAGGAGTTAGACGAGAGCGATGCAAGCCCCAGCGAGCAAGTTAAACAGCAAAGCCGGGCTGCCACGTCAAGGCAAATTCAGGAGCAGGTCATGCAGGAGCCGGACTTTGATAACTTTGATAACGCTGACCTGCAGCGCCGCAAGTTTGAAATATGCAATGAGTACATCAAGCTCTGCGGCAACGACAGAGAAGTTGCTCGGCAGGAAGTGCTGAAGGTAACTCAAGGCCGGCAGGTTGCGATGTGGACAGATGCAGATTTAAAGGCGTTAGTCCAAGATATAGAGGCCAAGCGCAAAATTATTCAGCAAGAGAGCAAGGCCGAGAGTACGGAGGCCGCCGACTAAGATAAATAAAACGCGGGGTGAAATTCCCCGCAACATTATTTATTTTAAGGAGAGCATAACATGTTAAAAATTATAAACGATAATGACTATTATCCAACGCCTGATAGCCTGCTTGACGAAATATTAAAAGATATTGACTGGGAGCGTATCAAAACTATACTTGAGCCGTCAGCGGGCAAGGGCAATATAACTGAATATATCAGGCAGCGTTCAAAAAAATATGCGCGTGATAGCTGGCACAGCGGCGAAGAAATTTACGGCATTGACTGCATAGAGATTGAGCCGGAGCTTAGGGCAATTCTGAAAGACAAGGGCTTCAGTGTTATTCATGATGATTTTTTGACGCTGCATACTTATAAGCACTATGATTTAATTGTCATGAACCCGCCGTTCTCAGCCGGAGCAAAGCATCTGTTAAAGGCGATAGACGTGCAAAGCTTAACCGGCGGTGAGATAATTTGCATTCTTAACGCTGAGACTATACGTAATCCATACACTAACGAGCGCGATTTATTGCGGCGCAAGCTTGCGGAGCTTGAGGCTGATATAAAATTTTATCAGGATGAATTTAAACATGCTGAGAATAAAACTGACGTTGAAATCGCCGTTGTCAGGATTAATATTCCGGCTAAAGAGCGTCCAACAACTATATTTGAAAGCTTACGCGACAAAGAATATAAAGAGCCTGAAAGCAAAGAGTTTAACGAGATAGCGCCGTCGGATATGATTTTGGCCTTAATAGCCCAGTATAACCGCGAGATAGAATGGGGTATCAGGCTGTTTGACGAATGGCAAGCTTTAAATACAGGCGCATTAAATGGGGCTTTAATATTTTTAAGCTCAAAAAATTATATTACTGACTATGATAAAAAATTAAACGTGAATAAATACGTTTATGAAGTCAGGCGTAAATATTGGCATGAGCTTTTTGACCGGCCTGAAATTAGGCGAAGAATGACGTCTAATCTTTATTACGAGTATAATTCACAGCTAAATACTTTTGCCGATTATGATTTTTCATTCTTTAACATAAAGACGCTCATGATAGACATTATGAAAAATCTTGTCGGCGGGGTAGAAGAGTGCATAATAAAATTATTTGACGAGCTGTCGCGCAAATATGCGTGGGATGAAAAAGCGCCATATAACATTCATTATTACGACGGTTGGGCAACTAATAAGAGCTGGTACATCAACAAGAAAGTTATCCTGCCTATAAACGCGTGGAATCACTTTAGGTACAGTGACGAGCTGAATTTAGCTTTAAACGTGAAAGAAAAAATAGCAGATATTGAAAAGGCGTTGGCATTTTTGAACGGCGAGAAATTAGAGAGCGGTGATTTATTGGGGCGGCTGCGCGAGGCTGAGATAAACGGCATAACAAAAAACATTCAGCTAAAATATTTTAATGTAACGTTCTACAAGAAAGGCACTTGCCATATCACGTTCACAAATGAAAAATTACTAAAAAAGCTCAATATCTTTGGAAGTCAGCGCAAGAACTGGCTGCCCAAGGGCTATGGCCGTAAACGCTATAAAGATTTCACACCCGAAGAGCAGCACGTCATAGACAGCTTTGAAGGTGAAAAGAATTACGATCAGACTGTGCAAGATGCGCAGTATTATTTATTTGACGCGCGGCAGTCAGTGCCGATGCTGCATGAGTAGCAATTAAAAAGAGATAAGATAATGAACACAGATATAAGACTTTCAGTAAATTTCTGGAGAAATCATAAAATAAAAAAGCTTGAGCGGCATTTAGGGCTTGAGGGCGTGAAGTCACTGCAGATATTATGGCTATGGGCAGCGCAGAACCGCCCGAGCGGCGTTTTAAATAACATGGACGCTGATGATATAGAATGCGATGCTGAATGGAACGGCGAGCAAGACGCTTTTATTAACGAGTTAATAGATTTAAAATTGATTGACGTTGCCCCAGACGGGACGTATTTACTGCATGACTGGGAGCAGAACAACGAATGGGCATCGCAGGCCGAAACACGGGCTGATAAGGCACGGCTGTCACGGCTTGCCCAAGTTAATCCCGATGCTTATAACAAGCTCAAAGAGAAAGGCGTAACCGCGATCAGCCGTGAGGAGTATGATAAATTAACAGCCGAGACCCGCATTGATGCGATTAATGATGTTGCTTCTAACGCTGATATTTCAAGCGCTACGGCGAATTTCGGCGAATGCACGGCGACCGCCGCGCTCAGAGCCGGCTCCAGCTCCTGCTCCTTACCTTCTCCAGAACCAGTTCCTGCTCCTGAACCAGAACCTAACCCTACCAGCTCAGAGCCTACGGCTCTGCGTCAAGACGCGCAGTGCGCTGACGCTTGCGAGGCAGAGGCTGAGGCAGCGCCGGATGCTAAAAACATCACGCTCAACGAGCTTTTAGCCTTGTGGAATGAGATATTGACGCCGTTGAACTTCCCGCAAGCTTTAAAAGCCACACCGGCACGCGAAAAAGCATTCAAAGCACGGCTAAACGCGCTCAAAGAACGAAATAACGCGGACTGGTGGCGCGGAATTTTAAACAAGCTTGCCGCGTCAAGCTTCATGCTTGAAAGTGCTAAAAATAAAGCTAATTGGCTGACGCTTGACTGGCTGCTGAACGAGAATAATCTCGTGAAAATCTGCGAATGCAAATACGACAACCGGCCTAAAAGCAAGCAAGAGCCGCCGCGCAGCTTTGACGAGGCGCTGTCAAGGCTTACACCGCACAAGCCACCGACTTTCGACGAGGCTATGAGGCGTTACGGCTTTAGCTTTAACGGCGCAAACTCCGATGTTATTGACGTGACTGCGCAAGCGAGGTGCATAGCATGAGACGCGAGGATTTTCAAGAGTTTCATGCGCTTATGCAGCAAGCTTTAGACTTAACCGTCATGCCGAACGGCAAAGACCCCGAACGTACGATCACGATGCTATTCGCAGCTCTTAGCCAGTATGATTTAGGCCTTGTGCGGCAGGCTGTGATAGAGCATTGCCGCACTGAAAAATTTTTCCCGATGCTTGCGGATATTATCCGGCGCATAGACGGCACTGCTGAAGAACGGGCTGCCTTGGCCTGGGCGTCAATTCGAGAAGCAATACGCCGTCATGCAGGCGACTCAATAAAATTTGCAAGGCCGGCGATGCATTACGCGATACAGCAAATGGGCGGCTGGATTAAGCTATATAATCTCAGCAGCCGCGAACTCGACTTTCGTGAAAAGACTTTTGCGATGTTTTACTCGATCGGCGAGCGTAAGGCATCATGGGACGGGGCAAATGGCAGCTATAAAGTCCCCCGATATTTTTTAGGCGAATGCGACCTGCATAATCGGCTTAACGGCTATGAAGATATTGTCCCAATCAAAGTAATAGAAATTGAGACAGGCGGCAAAATTGATGTTATAATGTTAGAAAGCCGTGAGCGAAGACCTGAATTAAAATCTCAGAATGATATAAAACAGCTCACGCAAAAGATAGCTAAAATAGTTTAGACCGTACCTTTTTCCGTACCATCGTAGAAAACTTAAATTCAGCAAAGCCTTTTATTATGTGAGTTTATGAATACAATTCGAACCCAGTATCGCCCACCATGATAGATAACCACGTTGTACCAAATGATACCAAAATAAATTAAAAGCCTCGATAAACTCGGGGCTTTTTGCTTTATTTGGTGAAGTTGAATAACCACATTGTACCATATCAGGCCACGTTGTTTTCGTATAAAAAATCGTATAAAATTAAATCAGCGAAAATTTTTATACGATGCGGAGGCGTTAATATGTTGTCAGAACTTATGATACGGCAAGCACAGCCGAGAAATAAGCCTTATTCACTCTCAGATAAGCGCGGGCTGCTCTTAACTGTGCATCCAAACGGCCATAAATATTGGATTTTAAGAATGTACATCAATGGCAAAGAGCGGCGGCGCTCAGTCGGAACATGGCCTGACTTGTCACTGAAAGACGCGCGGCAGAAAGTTCACGAGATTATTAAACAGTCAACTAATCATGATGATAATGCGGCTGGGGCTGTATTTAAAGATATAGCTGCTGAATGGCTGAAGGTTCGCATGGCTGATAAAAAGCACTCGTATATCAGGACAATCAAGCTCAGGCTGAACAAATTTATTTTGCCTCAAATCGGCGATATAAAGTTAGCTGACGTAACGTCGCCGGTTGTCTTGCAGTTGTGCCGTGACATTGAGGAGCG
>JAFUXM010000147.1 GCA_017470785.1 Synergistaceae bacterium | reverse complement strand
TTATCAAAAATATAATCGCAATAGCTACGCTTAAGAGCACAGCAAGAGTATCTTTAACTGTCCAGTGCAGTGGCTTGCGCCTTGTGCGCTTGCGGCCGATGTTATAGCCCCGCGCTTCCATTGCAAGGGCCATGTCGTCGGCTCGTCTGAAAATTATTATAAATAACGGTATTAACACCGGAAAGAATGCCTTTAGCCGCTTAAATATTCCGCCTTGATCAAGCCTTGCGCCGCGTGATAACTGCGCCCGAGTGATCTTGTCCGTCTCCTGCATTAACAGCGGTATAAATCTAAGTGCCATGCCGATCATGACAGCACATTCCTGCGCCGGAAATTTAAATTTTGCTAATGGCTTAAGCAATTCGCCTATCCCGTCCGAAAGCTCAAGCGGCGTCGTAGTCAACGGCAATAATACAGCGTAGAACATTAGCATTAAGAGCCTTGCTGCTAAGAATGCGCCTTGAACAGCAGCCGCGCCTAACGAAATATCATCGCCGAGCGAGAGCGCAATTAAATTAAATATGAACGTGAAGGCAGCCAGAAAAAAAATCGGCCTCGATGAGCTGATTATATTTTTAACAGAAATTTTTGCGAGTTTAACTAAGCCTAAAAGTCCGGCTAAGCATACTGCGAGCTGTGCAAAACCTGCTGAACTTATCACAGCCGAGACCAAAAATAAAACTGCAATTAATTTAGCTCTGGGATCGAGCTTGTGAATTATAGAGCCCGAAGGCACATACTGCCCTAATATATTAAATCCTGCAAAGCCTGATAAAGCCGCGAGCTCAGAATTTTTATTAATATTTAAATTTATATTTAAATTAGAGTTATAGCTCTTGCCCTGCTCTAAAATTATGATCTCATCGCTGAATTTTAACGCCGAGTTAATATCATGCGTGATTACAACGATGCTCCTGCCCTGATTTTTTAAATCTCTAAGCATATTTAAAATTTTATTTTTATAATACGCATCAAGTCCGGCCAACGGCTCATCAAGTATAATGCACTCAGGCTCGGCACTCAAGACAGATGCAATCGCGACAAGCCGCTTCTCGCCGCCTGATAGAGCCAATGGGCTGCGCTCCAAAAAACTTTCGTCAAGCCCGACAAGTTTTATAGCATTTAACACGGCCTGTTTTAACTTATCCAAATTAAAATCAGCGTTGCGGGGAGCAAACTCCAACTCCTCACGCACCGTTGGACAAAATAATTGATCTTCAGGATTTTGAAAGACAAGTCCAACCCGCCGCCTTAAATCTTTAACGTCATCGCCGCTTTGAGGCAAGTCATTATTATCAATTAAAATTTTTCCTGCTTGAATTTTATATAACGCGTTCAAGTGCTGCACGAGCGTCGACTTGCCGCTGCCGGTACGCCCAGTAATCGACAGCCACGCCCCGCGCTTAATCTCTAAATTAATATTTTCTAATATATTTTTATTTTTATCTAAACTTGCAAATCTAAAATAAAGATTTTTAATCTCAATAAAATTTTTTAAATTTTTAAAATTTTCACGCTCGGCATTTTTATTAGCTAAAATATTTTTTAATTCTTCAAGACTAATCGGCCGGTCAAATTTTTCAAAGCCCATGCCCTCAGCCCACGCCGCATTGTTGCAAGCTAAAATATTTTTTAATTCTTCAAGATTAATAGGCCGGTCAAATTTTTCAAAGCCCATACTCTCGGCCCGTGCCGCATTGTTATTAGCTAAAATATTTTTAAGCTCTTCAAGGCTAATAGGCCGTTCAAATTTTTCAAAGCCCATGCCCTCGGCCCATGCCGCATTGTTATTAGCTAAAATATTTTTTAACTCTTCAAGATTAATAGGCCGGTCAGATTTTTCAAAGCCCATACTCTTGGCACGCGGCGCATTATTATTAGCTAAAAATTTTTTTAATTCTTCAAGACTAATAGGCTTTTCAAATTTTTCAAAGCCCGTGCCTTCGGTCTGTGCCGCATTGTTATTAGCTAAAATATTTTTCAGCTCTTCAAGGCTAATAGGCCGTTCAAATTTTTCAAAGCCCATACTCTCAGCCCGCGCCGCATTTTTATTAGCTAAAATTTTTTTAAGCTCTTCAAGATTAATAGGCCGTTCAAATTTTTCAAAGCCCATGCTTTCAGCAAGCGGCGCGAACTCCTCAGGCGTGCCTTCCCAGATTAATTCGCCGTGCGATAAAACCAGCACTCTGTCTGCGTCTAAATTATTTTTATCATCAAAGAACTCTAACTGATGTGTAATCTGAATTATAGTCACGCCTGACTTGTGCAAGCTTTTTATAACATTCTCGACCTGAACGCGGCCTTCAGGATCAAGCATCGCCGTCGGCTCATCAAGTATCAAACACTTAACGTTAGCTGCAACTGCGCCGGCCAACGCCATGCGCTGCTTCTCACCGCCGGACATCTCAGACGTCATAGCGCCGCGCTTATTTTCAAGCCCAGTGATTTTAATCGCGTTATCAACCCGCTCTTGAATTATCTGCCAGTCTAATCCCTGATTTTCCGGCGCAAACGCAACATCATCCTCTATCATTGACGCTACGATTTGATTATCAGGATTTTGAAAGACCATGCCGATTAACTCTCTCAGCTCTTTTATATCCCGCACATCCTGCCCCCGGACAAGGCAAACGCCCTGCAAAGGATCTTGCAGAGCGCCCATAATCTTTGCGAGCGTCGACTTCCCAGAACCGTTATGTCCCAAAATTACAACGCGTTCGCCTTCATAAATTTTCAGCGAGATATTATTTAAAGCCTTTTTACTCTCATTATCATAAGCAAACGAGACCGACCGAAGCTCCAAAAAAGGCGTGTTACTCAGCTTTAGTCTCCGCCTTCTCGTCCTTATTCACAAGCTGGATGACGGCCATCTCCGCGCCGTCGCCCTTCCTTGCGCCAAGCTTCACTATGCGCGTATAACCGCCCTTGTCAAAGCTCTTATAGCGCGGCGCAATAACATCAAATAACTTCGTCGCGGCCTCTTTGTGCGGCATACGCGAGAATACAACACGAATATCATGTACGCTGCCGCCGCGTGCACGCGTGATTAACTTCTCTGCAACGCGGCGAAGTTCCTTAGCCCGGGTGACAGTCGTCGTGATCTGCTCATTTAAAAATAAGCTCGCGGCCAAGTTGCTTAACATGGCTCTTCTGTGACTGCCGTAACGCCCAAGCGTTCTATGATCCACACGGTGTCTCATAGCCCTTTATTTAACCTCCTCTTTTAATTCTGATTCTGCTTCTAACTTTTCAGCTTTTGCTTCAGCTGCATTATCATCAATAAATATATCGTTCTCTTCAGCTTCAGCTTTCTCAGCCTGTTCAGCCTTTTCAATCTGCTCCGGCTGCTCGGCTTTCTCAGCCTGCTCAAGCTGCTCTGCCTCACGCAGCGCATTCACCGAGTCCATAACCGGATTGACTTTCTTCTCACGAAGCGTATAGCCGTAGCTCTTTAACTTGTCTTCAATCTCAGCAAGCGATATTTTGCCGAGATTGCGGATTTTTAACAAGTCCTCGCGCGTTGTCTGCAATAAATCTCCGACAGTCTGAATACCGCCGCGCAGTAAGCAATTCTCACTGCGTATGGTCAGCTCTAAGTCTCTTACAGGCCGCGCTAAGATCTCATCTTCAATACGCTTAGCCGTCTTCTTTGCTCCGGCCTCTGCAACGCTTACAACAGGCTCATAAACCACCGGCGTTTCGATATTATCAACACCGTCCGGCTGCAAACTTGCGACTATATTTCCAAAATAAGCCTGAATTATTTTAGCCGCTTCACATACAGCTTTATCTGGCTCGATAACGCCGTTAGTCCAAATCTCAAGCACAAGCCGCTCATAGTCTATGCGCTGGCCGACACGCGCCGGCTGCACCTCGTAATTTACCCGCGACACCGGCGAGAATATAGCGTCCGCAAGCAGCGCGTCAATCGGCAGCGATGACGGCTTCGGCCTCTCAGACGATAAATAGCCCGTCCCCTGCTCGATATATAAATCCATCACAAGATGCGCATCCCGCTCAAGCGTGCAGATCTCAGCTTCAGGATCTATAAACTCGATCTCAGGATCGCCGGGCAAATCTTTTGCTTTAAGCACTGCGGGCTTCCTGTCAAAGAATTCAACCGGCAGCTCGCCCGAGTCAAACGATATAATTTTAGTGTCCTTGCTCTTAGACCTCACAGGGACGTGCTTTAAGTTCATTAATACTTGTATTACGTCCTCGCGTACCCCCGGAACTGTGCTGAACTCATGCAGAACTCCGTCTATATGCACGGCAGTTATAGCAGCGCCGCTTATCGACGATAATAACACCCGCCGCAGCGCATTGCCTATAGTCATGCCATAGCCCCTATCAAGAGGCTCAAGCGATATTATGCCGTGTGTAGCCGTGTTCTCCTCTATTTTCAGCACAGGCCGTAAAACTTCCAGGGTCTCCAACATACTTTAAGCTCCTTTAAAATTTAAAAATTTTAAATTAAACGCGGCGTCTCTTGGGCGGACGGCATCCGTTATGCGGGATCGGCGTTGTGTCGCGGATTAAATTAATCTGCAGAGCTGCAGCCTGCAATGCCCTGATAGCAGCCTCACGGCCGGGGCCGGGCCCCTTCACTATTACATCCAGCTCCTGCACTCCCTGATCCTTCGCAACTTTCGCCGCCTGCTCCGCTGCAGTCTGCGACGCAAACGGCGTTGATTTACGCGTGCCCTTAAAGCCCACGTTTCCGCCGCTTGACCACGATATGACGTTGCCTGCCCGGTCGCTTATGCATAATATAGTATTATTAAAAGTCGAATAAATATGCGCGACGCCGTAATTTATATTCTTCTTTTCGCGTTTCCGTCCTTTACGGACGGCAGTCCTTTTTGCCACGCGGAAGTTCCTCCTCTCAAATTATAAAAAGCTTAAAGCTATTTAGCCGCGACTTTTTTATTAGCAACAGTGCGGCGCGGCCCTTTACGAGTTCTTGCGTTAGTCTTCGTCTTCTGACCTCTGACAGGCAGACCAAGTCTGTGACGCAAGCCCCTATAGCAATTAATATCCATAAGACGCTTAATATTCATCGAGACCTCGCGCCTTAAGTCGCCCTCAACCTGATAATGATCTTCGATCTCGCGCCGTAATTTCTGAACGTCCGCTTCGTCCAAATCTTTTACGCGAATATCAGGATTAACGCCCGTGGCCGCAAGAATTTTCTTAGCCGACGGCAGTCCAATTCCAAAAATATAAGTTAAAGCAATTTCAATTCTCTTGTCGCGCGGAAGATCCACGCCCGAAATACGTGCCATTCTATTTAATTACCTCCTGACGCCCTGACGCTGCTTGTGACGCGGATCGCGGCTGCAAATTACG
>JAFUXM010000146.1 GCA_017470785.1 Synergistaceae bacterium | reverse complement strand
CGACAGCTGCCCGACGCCCGACGGCTCTATTAATACATAAGCATCATTAAATTCTTCAGCAATATTTTTTAAAGTTTGCTGCAATTTAGCCTTTAACGTACAGCAGACGCAGCCCGCGTAAAGTTCACGAACGGGCAGTCCGCCGCTTATTAAATCTCCGTCAATGCCGGCCTCGCCGAATTCATTTTCAATCAGCACAGCTTTAGCTTTTATATCATCGCTCAACGCCGGAATGATTTTGTTTAACAGCGTCGTTTTGCCCGCGCCCAGAAAGCCCGAGATTATATCAACGTTCATAAAGCGAACGCTCCTTATTATTAAATTATTAAATTAAAATTAAAAATATTTACAAATATTTTGGGAACTGCAAATTATAAGGCAAGATTAAAATATTAAAGTGATGTGATAAGCTACAGGCTTGAATTACGCGCCGCGCAGACATATCCGCTTATAAAATGCAGTCCATGCACTTCATAAACAGCTCAGGTGAAGCCCTGTTTTTTCTGCGCAAAAATATTCAAGCTCAAACCTCCAGATTTAAAATTAAAATTAAAATTAAATTTTACGCTAAGCATTCAGCCACGAATACAAACGCGGTTAAATTATATCATGAAAATTTAGGCGGCAATAATTAAAAATTATTTCAAGCAATTTTAACTAAATATATTTATATAATTCCGGCACACTCTCCGCAGAAGAGCATCTCCTGCGGTAAATTCATATCGCTTAACGCCCAGTTGACCGCTTGAGTTATGAACGGCAGCGCGCTCCTGCCGCGTTCGGTGAGTGAGTACTCGACCCTCGGAGGTATTTCGCTGTACTGCTCACGGTGAACGAGACCGTCGGCCTCAAGCTCACGCAGCGACTGCGACAGCATGACGTTCGTTATGTCCTTAAGCCTGCGCTTTATAACGCTGTAACGCTTGGGCGTCCCGTCACTCGAGAGAATACATATAATAGACATCTTCCACTTGCCGCCGAATATCTTGTTAAGATACCTGAGCGGGCAGATCTTTTCGTTCATGTGCATTACCGCCTTAATATAATTTTACTTATTATAATATATTTTTCATACCTGATAAGAAAAAACTGCGTTATTGATTTTCGCGTATCTTGTTTTTAAAATAAATATTATTATAATTTATTAATTTATAAATTAAAGGAGGCCATTTAAATGGCAGATAACAAAAAAGTTCTTGAGGGATTGCAGACAATCGTGACTGATTTAGCGCAGCAGGCTGACGGCCACGCAATTCAGTCCAGAATTTTCGCGTCGCAGGGCTTCTCGAAGCTTGCGGACAAGTATGCCGAGCATGCGACCGAGGAGCGCGGCTATGTCAATCAGTGCATTGACCGCCTTATCGATCTCGGCTGTGAGGTTAAGAACGGCGCAAAGAAGGAGACGCCCGTTTGCTATGACGCAATTGACTGGCTGAAGTATGACTTGCAGGTCTCAAAGGACAGGCTTGCGTGGCTTGCGTCGATAGTTGACGCGGCGAAGGACGACCTCACGACTTACGACATACTCAAAGAGTATTACAAGGACGAGGAGAGCGACATGTACTGGGCGGAGCAGCAGCTCGAGCTTATCAAGACGATAGGCAAAGAGAACTGGTACGCATCAATGATGTAATTAATTATATTATTATTATTATATTAAGGAGATTGTTTTATTATGAGTTTCTATGACTACACACTTAAGGACTGGCAGGGCAACGACTTCCCGCTTGAGCAGCTTCGCGGCAAGGTCGTACTCGTCGTCAACACGGCGCAGGAGTGAGGCTTCACATCTCAATACGGGTCTATTGAGAAGATATACGAGAAATGCCGCAGCAAAGGCTTTGAGGTAATTGACATTCCCTGCAATCAGTTCGGCGCACAGGCACCGGGCACGGACGAGGAGATTCATTCGTTCCGCGTAAATGAGTTTAACACGCAGTATCCCCAGATGCAGAAGTCGGACGTGAACGGAGACAATGCCCTTCCGCTTTACGCGTTCCTGAAGTCTCAAAAGGGCTTTCAAGGCTTCGGCGAAGGCGAGATGGCCGACAAGCTCCGGTCTTTCCTGCCTAAGATCGATCCTGACTACGAGAACAACGCTGAGATCAAATGGAATTTCACGAAATTCATAGTTGACCGCAATGGAGAAGTAGCGGCACGCTTTGAGCCGACTATTAACATTGGACAGGTTGCAAAGTGCATCACGCAGCTGCTCTAACGCAATTAATCTTAATTCAAGACGCCGCCTGATATTTAAATCACGCGGTGTTTTATTTTACGCTTTCACATTCACAATCTAAAATTTTTAAATTAAATAAAATAAAAAGCGGGAAGCTCGAAAGCCTCCCGCCTTTATTAACTAAACTAAATTAATTACACTAAATAAACTAAACCTAAATTAGAACGTAACCTGGGTACGAAGTCTGACCAAGTTGTCGTCCTTCTCGCCCTTGATGTCCCAATCGCGCTTCATGTAGTTCACACCGATCGTCGCGTTCGGGTTAATCGTGTACTGAACGCCAAGACCCCACTCTTTCGGCTTAATGTTCATCTTGTCGAAGTCATAGCCATAGTAGAACACGTGGGTTGCCCACTTCTCGTTCCATGTCTGAGCAAGGACTATACGATAGTACTTAATGTCATCCGGAGCGAAGCTGTAGCCTAAGCCGATCGCGCTTGCGTTCTCATTGACGAAGCCAAAGTCATACTGGCCGTACTCTAACCATGCGCTGGTGAACTTTAAGATGTTCTGGCTCACGTCTAACATAACCGCCCAATGCTTGGACTTGTCATCCCAGCCGTTCGGCTCGCGCCACTTCGCGCTGTCCACTACTGCTCCGTTTAAACCGTCATCAGCCATAAGCCACTCATCAATGCTGAACTTCTGGTGGTAGTAAATCGCCTTTAACGCTATGTCCTCGTTGAAGTTGAAGCGAAGTCCGGCGAAGATGTGCCACAGGTTGTTAAATCTTACGGCCGTATTATCTGACGTATTTTTCTTATCCTTACCTGCCAAACGAACGTTCATATCAGGCTCAAAGTTGTCGCCCTTCTCTGCCTTGAATCCAAGATCAAGTCCGAAGTGCTCGTTGAACTGGAACTCGCCCATTCCGAAGAACTCCCATGCGCCGCCCGACTGCGCAGCAACACTAGTGTCGGCATTTAATATAGCTACATTCTTATCCTCATGAGCGATATAGCCCTTCACGCTGCCAAGACCGAAGTTCTTCTGGAAGCCAATAGCATCAACATCATAGTCGGTAAGCGGTGAATCCATTCCGAAGTAACCGCCGGTATTCTTGAAGCTGCCGACGTTTGTGCCGTCAACATAGTACTTAGCCTCAGCATCCCAGCCGAAACGTCCAACGATGAGCGTTGAATCAAAGAAGAACGGAATATCAACGTAGAAGTTCTTCCAGTAGATAGGATCTCCGTTGCCCGTATTAGCGATAATCGCCTTGAAATGCATCGGGTTCTCAGGATCGCCGAACCAGCGCTCGATGATCAGACGTGCACGGCTAAGTGTTACATCGCTCTTAGATTCCGGAACTTCCTTTTTATTGTTGCTAGTTACATCAAGACGTAAAACTCCGCTGAGTTTCCAACCGCCAAGTCTCTCCTCGATAAGGCTGACTCTCTCGTCAAGCTCCGCGACTTTCACGCCAAGAGCCTCAAGCTCGTCCTTGAACTCTACGACTAACTTCTTGAGCATCTCGACATCCTGCTTGCTGGCCTTCGTCATATCGACGACTGCGAGTGCGCGGGCGAGAGCTGAAGCCATCTCGTAACGGGTCGTGGGCTGCTTGCCCTTGTACGTACCATCAGGATAACCTGAGAGGATACCATGTGCTGCTAACTGACCGATTGCGTCATAAGCCCAGTGATTCATCGGGACGTCCATGAACGGGTTCGTCGCTGCGAACACGGGAGCTGCAAACGCTACAACTGCTACTAAAGCTGCTAATGCTGCAAACTTTTTCATAACAAATTTCCCCCTATGAAATTTTTAATATACTTGCCGGAAAGGCTTCCAACTATCAGCGCGATGAGTTCTTAACTCTCGAGCCTCAGGGGTGAAATTTGAATACTAAAATCAGTTAAAGTTTCCTCGTTTCCTTTACACTATTTTAAATATTTAAACTCAGCCGAAAGACTTTTAAATTAATCTCTCTTCGCTGACTAACGCTTTTACTTTTCCCTAATGGCCGTCAGGGGGTTGCACCTCTCTTTCCTGCCGTCAGGATTAAAAATAAATTTACGTCAGTTTTACGATAATTTTCTGCGTATTTCCTGCAACGCAACTATATAATAACATAAATTTTTAAAATTTCAAGTATTTTTTTAAAATTATTTTAAAAAATTTTAAATTATTTATAAACATCGCCGCGCGGGCTTCACCCCTATGGCCTCTTACACCCCTCCGACCTCTTACGAGG
>JAFUXM010000145.1 GCA_017470785.1 Synergistaceae bacterium | reverse complement strand
AGCTGCAGCTCAAATTTGTAAAAAGATTATTGCGCCGTTTAAGTACAAAGGAATGATGTACTCTCAGTTTTTTGAGGCATGGTTTGAAAAACATTTCATAGGAAAAATCGGCTTTATGAATTAGCTGAAAGATATAAAGATATAATGTTAAATTGGTATTTTTGCCGCCGTATAGCCCAAAACTGAATCAGATAGAACATTGCTGGAGTTGGCTGAAGAGGAAAATTTGTGATTTACTTCCAAATTTTAAGAAACTTGACGAGGTTATTTATGCACTTTTTAAAGCGCATTAACTATATGAGAAAGTTAATGGTAAAAAATTTGAAAATCTCAGTATTTTAGCCGCGCAGATGGGAAATAATATTATAGTGCAGCTGCAGTATAAGGCGTGGTTTGAAAAACATCTTATTAATGCATTATTTCACCGCAAGAAACGTCTTCATGAACTTGCGGAAGGATATAAAAAATAGTTTTTTGCCGCCGTATAACCCTGAATTAAATTCCGATAGACATTTTGGGAATTGGCTCAAGAAAAAAGTATACGATTTATTAAAATTTTCTAAAAATCTTGATGAGGCAATTCTTCGCATTTTTCAAGTGCTTTGACTATAATGCTTACTAATAGCTCTACCGGCTTTTGCGTGGTGTGAACGCTGCGCTTTAAATTCAGCTTTTGACTGCCCTCACGGAATTTGTGATGATACTTTTTAACGGTGCGCCCCTTACTCTTCCAAGCACCATCGCGATCTGAAAAATCATTGCCGGGAAGTAACCTGTCCCAAACTATCCACCCACCATTTACCGGCAAGAAATGCGCTAAATATCGCCTGCCCCAAATTATCTGTACGCGGCTTAAGTGTTTAATAATCTCATAATTCAGCCTCGCTGTATCAGAGCTGTCATCACCGGCAATGGGATGACATGTTTTAGCCGCGACAAGCACATTGTCGCATTTGCCGCACAATACCGCGCCTAAATTTTTTATCTGTTTAGAATCGCCGACTGCGCCATCCTTCTTTTGGCACTTCATACCGTACGGCGGGTCTTGCAGTGCTAAATCGACTTGCTTAACGCCGTCAAGCAGCAGTGCTATCACGATTTGTTGCGTCGCCGCACGTGAGCTTATGGCCGTCTAACTGCCATATCTCACCGCACTTAATGATATAAACATCGATTTTTATTTTAGCTATAAATACTTGAGCTGGCGCGTGACAAAAAATTCAAGCCCTAAATTAATTATTAATTACTTTAAGGCTTGAATTTTAAAATTTTTTTTAAAAAAATTTTAGCCGCCTAAATACGCCTTTTTAATAGCCGGCGATGCTAATAACTCTTTGCCTGTGCCGGTTGTAACTATCTTGCCGGTCTCTAAAACATAGCCGCGGCTCGCGATGCTCAACGCCATTTGCGCGTTCTGCTCAACTAATAATATAGTCGCGCCGTTTCTATGCAAATTCTCGATTATTTCAAAAATTTGCTCGACTAAAATAGGCGCAAGTCCCATCGATGGCTCGTCGAGCATTAATAACTTAGGCCGGCTCATTAACGCCCTGCCCATTGCCAGCATCTGCTGCTCGCCGCCTGATAAAGTCCCGGCTACTTGCTTGCGCCGCTCTTTCAATCTGGGAAATAACTCAAAGACCATCTCTAAGTCTTTATTAAGTTCAGCCGCGCCGTTCGCGCTTTGAGTGTAAGCGCCCATCTCCAAATTCTCCTGAGTAGTCATCTGCAAAAACACGCGGCGGCCCTCCGGCACCTGCGCTAACCCTCGCTCAACTACTTTATGCGGCGGCACTTTCGCTAAGTTCTGTCCAAGAAAAAATATATTGCCCGTTCTGGGATTTAATAAGCGCGATATAGTATTTAAAGTCGTGGACTTGCCTGCGCCGTTTGCGCCTATCAACGTCACGATCTCGCGCTCATAAACTTCAAACGAAATGCCCTTTATCGCGTGAATGCTGCCGTAATATACGTTAATATCTTCTACTTTTAATATAGCTTCTTTATTTAAATTATTATCAGCCATTTATTACTGCGCTCCTTTCTGCTTGCCTAAATACGCTTCGATAACAGCAGGATTTGACTGTATATCTTCAGGCGTGCCCTTGGCTATTATATGTCCGAAATTCAAGACGCATATGCCCTCGCACACATTCATTACTAAATTCATATCATGCTCGATTAAGACTATTGCAATCTGGAACATGTCATGAATTTTGCGGATGCTCTCCATTAATTCTACCGTCTCGGACGGGTTCATTCCGGCCGCAGGTTCGTCAAGCAACAACAAACTTGGATTAGTCGCTAACGCCCGAACGATCTCAAGCCGCCGCTGCGCTCCGTACGGCAGCGATCCGGCCCTTACATCCGCCATGTCCTGCATGTCAAATATAGATAATAATTTTAATGCTTTTCTATGCGCTGCAAGCTCTTCATGCTTATAATTAGGCAAGCGTAATATAGCGCTCCACATGTTATAGCGCATCTCGTTATTCATAGCGATCTTTACGTTATCAACGACGCTCAAATTTCTAAATAATCTTATATTCTGGAAAGTTCTGGCTATGCCGGCTTTATTAACCTGCACCGTGTCCATGCCGTGAGTGTCACGGCCGTTTAATAATATAGTTCCGGTCGTCGGCTGATAAACTTTCATTAATAAATTAAACACGGTCGTCTTGCCGGCGCCGTTAGGCCCGATTAATCCAGCTATCTCAGTGCGTCCAATAGTTAAATTAAAATCCTCGACTGCCTTCAAGCCGCCTAACGTGATGCCTAAATTAATGCACTCTAAAATCGGCGACTTGTCTATGTCGCGCTCCGGTATCATAGATTTAGAAGGCACGGGAACAAGTTTTGTCTTAGCTCTGCTAAACATCTATTACGCCGCCTCCCCAGCTTCATCGTCTTCATCTTTATTATTATTATTAAATCTATTAAACGGATTTAATTTATCAAAAAATCTTTTAATGCCTGCATTATTAGTCCCGAGCATGACAGCAATTAATACTACTGCATATAACAGCATTCTGTAATCTGCAAAGCTGCGCAGCTTCTCAGGCAATATCGTCAAGGCCGCCGCCGCAATTATGCTGCCTAACATATTGCCCTGTCCGCCTAAGACTACAAAGACTAATATTAATATAGACGTATTAAAATCAAATTTATTTGCGACTATAGTCGAATAGTTCATTGCGAATAAGCAGCCCGCCGCTCCGGCAATAGCAGCCGACATTACAAAGGCCATCATTTTATATTTAGTAATGTCTATGCCCACGCTCTCAGCCGCTATTCTGTCATCGCGAATTGCCATAAAAGATCTGCCCATGCGGCTATTAACTAAATTAAATACTATTGCGAGCGCAATTATAGTTAATGCAAATCCGGCCGGAAACGTCGCTATTTTCTGAATGCCGCTGATGCCCATCGGGCCGCGTATAATTAACCTGCCGCCCTCGAGCAAGCGCGTGTTGTCAGTCAGCATACTGAAATGCAGTCCGCCGCTGTCCACGCCCAAATAAAAATTATTTAACAAGCTCTTTATAATTTCACCGAACGCTAACGTCACTATCGCAAGATAATCGCCCTTTAATCTCAAGACCGGAATGCCGATTAAAAATCCGGCCAAGGCAGCGAAGGCCGCTCCTACTAACATAGCAGCCGTAAGACGCAGCGCAGCAATCGGGATTATATTCTGCATTAATACTGCCGCCGCCACGCCTGAGAACGCTCCGACCGACATAAATCCCGCGTGGCCAAGCGACAGCTCGCCCAACACTCCTACTACTAAGTTAAGCGATACGGCCATGACCATATATGCGCAGATCGGCACAAGCATTCCCCGCATCGACGAACTTAATAACCCAGCCGAGCTCATGACCTGAAATATAATATATGCAAGCGTAACTATTGCATACGTAATAAATATCCGGCGAGCCTCTATTCTCTTTAAATTAATTAATCTCTTCATTGTCATGATATAATACTTACACTTTCCGCCCTAAACTTTCTCAGGCCGCTGAACGCCTAACAGACCTGCGGGCTTCACTAACAGCACTATGATTAACACCGCAAATACTACTGCATCCGATAATTGACTCGAGATATAAGCCTTTGCAAATATCTCTATAACGCCTAATAATAATCCGCCTAATAAAGCCCCAGGTATAGACCCGATGCCTCCAAATACAGCAGCCGTGAAGGCTTTAATGCCGGGCAGCGAACCGGTCGTAGGCATCAAAGTCGGATACGCCGAGCATAATAACACGCCGGCTATAGCAGCAAGCCCCGAGCCTATAGCAAACGTCATAGATATAGTTGAATTTACGTTAATTCCCATCAGCTGCGCTGCACCTTTATCTTCCGAGCAAGCCCGCATGGCCTTGCCCATCTTAGTATTGCCCGTGAACCATGTTAAGCAAAGCATGATGATAATACAAGTCACTATAGTCAAGACTATTACATGCGAGACCGAGAGCTGACCCTGCAGTAAAAAATTATTAAACTCAAGCTTAAACGCGCCGCGGCCTATTATCGACGGGAAGACTTTAGGGCTTGACGTCCATAATAATAAAGCCGTATTCTGCAAAAAATAACTTACGCCTATTGCCGTAATTAAGACTGCCAGCGACGGCGCTTGTCTTAAAGGCTTATAGGCCATGCGTTCGATTATAATTCCCATAAAAGTGCAGACTATCATTGCTAATGCAACGCCTGCAAGCGGCGGCAATTTAAAACGCGACACTGCATAAAAGCACACATAAGCTCCGACCATTATGACGTCGCCGTGAGCAAAATTTAACATCTTAGCTATGCCGTACACCATCGTATAGCCAAGCGCTATAATCGCATAGATGCTCCCGAGGCTTATTCCGCTTATAAAGAAATTCAAAAAAGTCATCATGTTAAAACACAACACCCCGAAAAAATTTTATATATTAATTTATATATTAAAACGGGAAAGGACGGCCTGCCTCTCCCATTTTTTAAATTAAATTAAAATTAAATTAAAAAATTAATTATTAATTAATCAAGACCGACGTATGCGCCGTCTTTAATTACCATGCCCTTGGGGTCTTTCGTGACCTCGCCGTTCTTGCTCCAAGTCATGTTTGCGCCGGTAAGGCCGTCAAATGTCATGCTCGTGAACTGCGCGATCATTAATCCGCAAATCTCTTCAGCGCTCATGCTGCCCTTTGCCTGCGACTTCTCAAGAGCCTGCGCGAAAGCATAGACGCAGTCGTAGCCGTCAGCTGCGAACTGATTGGGAACTTCGCCGTGGCGCTTCTGATACTCTGCTACAAAATTCTGAGTTCTCGCGTCTTTTGCGTCAGCATTAAACGGCGTTAAAAGCATTACGCACTCGGCAAGAGCTTTATCAAAGCCTTCCATTGTTAAAATGCCGTCCATGCCGTCAACGCCGAACCACTTGGGCGCATAGTCCATAGCGGCAGCCTGCGCGAAGATTAACGAAGCCGGCTGATAATACATGGGTAAGAATACAAGCTCGGCGCCCTTGTCCTGCGCGTCCTTAAGCTGCACTGAGAAGTCCGTGTCGTTGCCGTCAGCAAACGTCATGTCGCTTACGACCTCAAGGCCAAGCTCTTTAGCCTTTACGACAAACGTATCGTAAATGCCCTTAGAATAAACATCGTCGTTCTTCCAGATTACTGCAACTTTCGTTGCAAGTTTCTTATCAGCGATATACTGAGCCGATGCCGAACCCTGGTTAGGGTCAACGAAGCACATCTGGAACACGTTGTCTTTTCCGGCTGTTACTGCTGCTGCAGAAGCCGACGGCGTAAGGCCGAAAATTCTGTCAGCAAAGTTCTCAGCTGCCGTAGCCTCTGCGGGCTTCGACGTGACTGAACTTAAAGAAACCTGAACGCCCCAGTCCTTCAGCGCGTTATAAGCGTTGACTGCCTTCTCTGCATCGTGCGTGTCGTCTTCGTATCTTAAATCAAACTTGACGTAGCCGCCCGCCGCGTTGATCTCGTCAACTGCGATCTGCGCGCCGTTCTTCGCTGCGTTGCCGTAAATCGCCGCGCCGCCGGTCAACGGCGCAGTGCCGCCGATCTTAAACGTCTCCGCCGCAAATGCGCAAGCCGCACTCATAACTAACATAGCTGCCAAGGCCAGAGCCAATAACTTTCTCATTTCTAATCTCCCCGTTTCAAATTAAAAATTTTATTTATCCGCTTAATCCCGTTTCTTTAAATTTTTTTATTTTAACGGCCGTAAAATTAAAATAAAAATTAAATTTAAAGCCCGGGAGTTTCAGCCTTTATTAAAATTAAAAAACGGCTGTTGATTGCAGCCGTTCTTTATTAAAATAATTTTAAAAAATTCAGGCTTAACGCTTATTAAATTAACTCACTCAAAAATATTTACGGCAATAAAAAAGACGCCCGCAATAATAACAAGGCGTCCAACAATAACATCAAGATTTATATTAAAAGACTTGAAGGCATGGCAATACGCGCAATAATTTTTAGAACTTCCAAAATTATTTTTCACCCGCGCCGCCTCCATATCTTTAATTAAAATTTAAATTTAATTTAATAATTTCGCAAATTATAAAATACAGTACATTAAAAGTCAAATAGTTTATAAAATTTTATTTTGCCGTGCAGGATTTAAAAAATGCCCGCGTTATAATTAAAATAATTTTAATTTTAAAGTTTTAAAGGCAGGGCGATTATTATTAATAAAAATCTAAAAATTTTATTCACCGGGATCGGCCGGCGCGTCGAATTAATTCAAGCGTTCAGGGACGCAGCGTTGACTTGCAATATTAATTTAAAAATTTACGGCCTTGACGTAAATAACACTGCGCCGGCTCTGGCCTACTGCGACAAGGCAATTATTACATGTCCAATGCGCGACGCAAATTATATTAAAAGCTTAATTAATATTTGCAGCAGCGAGAACATAGACTTAGTTATCCCGACTATCGACACGGATTTATATATTTTATCGCAGCATAAGCAAGACTTTAAGCAAATTAACACGCGGGTCTTAATCAGCGAGCCGGATAAAATTAAATTATGCCGCGATAAAAATTTAACTGCGAAATTTTTTGCTGACTGCGGCCTTAACGCACCTACGACGTTTAATGACTATAAAAAATATAATTTGACTTGGCCGGCGTTTATTAAGCCTAAAGACGGCAGCAGCAGCATAAATGCAAATAAAGCAAATAATTTTAACGAGCTTGAATTATACGCGCAGCGTTTGCATGACGGCTATATTATTCAAAATTTTATATCTGGCACTGAATATACAGTAGATATTTTTTGTGATTTTGATGGCAATGCTTTAAGCATCGTGCCGCGTGAGCGAATAGCTGTGCGGTCGGGTGAGGTGCTGAAGACAAAAATATTTATGGACGCGAAAATTATAAGCGAGGCTGAGTTAATCATAAAACATTTCAAGCCTTGCGGGCCGCTGACAGTTCAGTTGATACGCGATAATTTAACCGGCCAAGATTATTTTATCGAGATTAATCCCAGATTTGGAGGCGGAGCTCCGCTGTCGATCAAGGCCGGTGCAAGATCACCTGAATTATTATTAAAATTATTAGCGCATCAAGAAATAAATAATAATTTTAAAATTGCAGATAGTGCAATTTTCAGCCGTTTTGATCAAAGCGTGCAGGTTTGCAGTAACAGCAAGCAAAATAATTTTAATATTAAGGGCGTTATCTTTGACCTCGACGACACGCTTTATCCCGAGCGCGATTATATTAAATCAGGCTTTAATAAAGCTGCAGAATTTTTAGGAGATTTAAATTATGCTGCAAGATTATTTAAATTATTTGAAGACGGCTTGCCTGCAATAGATATTTTATTAGGCGAGCTTGATAAAATTAATTTAAAAGATAAATGCTTAGAGATTTACCGTGAACATGAGCCGGATATAAAATTATATGACGGGATTGAAGAGCTTTTAATAATGCTTAGAGATTTAAATATTCAGACCGGTATTATCACAGACGGCAGACCCGAAGGCCAGCGCAATAAAATTAAAGCTTTAAACTTAAATAAATATTTTGACGCAAATAATATTATTATCACAGACGAACTCGGCGGCGCTCAGTTCAGGAAGCCGAATGATATTGCGTTCAGAATTATGCGCACGCGCTGGAAATTAAATTATAACGAGATTTTATACATCGGCGATAATTTAGATAAAGACTTCCAAGCTCCGCGTCAGCTTGGAATGAGAACTTTGCACTTCGCAAATCCTGAAAGCATTTATTACAGTACGCGGCAGACCTGCGAGGGCGAGATATTTTGCTGTGATGCTCAAGCTGCGAGCATAGCGCAAATAAGAAATTATTTAGAGGCTGCGGGATTATTTAATTCAAGCGCCTTGTCAACATCAAAGCCTTTCAACAGCATATCGCGGCCCTGATCGTCAAGAACTTTTACGGTCTGCATATAATATTTAAGCGCAGCCGCAAGCTCAAGCTTAGAATCGCAGACTAAATACATTCTCGTTAAGACCTGCTTCTCATTGCCGATCCATTCCGGCCTCACATAATCGCCTTGATGCAAACGCTGAATATTCGCTATAACACGCGCGTCTTTATCTATATTATCTAAGCCTGAAATCTTTGCAATTTTCCCTTGCTTGAGCAAGAACCATAGAGTAGCAGCCCACTTGCCGCGCAGTCTCGCATCGTCCTCAAGTTCTAAATTAATGTCGCCCTCTGAGCCGGTCAACGCAAATCTAATTAACATCTCGCGCTGATCAAAGCCGTGAATGGCTTTCATTAAGAGATGCGGCGCTTCGCCCTGCAGTCTAAAGCCAGTGTCATAGACGTAAAATTCTCCGTTCTCGTAAAAGCCCGAGAGCATTAATACGCCGTTCTTAATGCCTATATCTTTAAATAATCTTAAAGCATTATCATGCATTTTATTAAAATACTCGTCAATATGCTTTGACGGGTACGTTCCGCCGAGGCACACCCGCGACAGCCCGGGCTGCTCACTTGTCGTATATCTGTCGTAAATGCACGAGGCCGAACAGTAGCCGTCTTTGAACGTGTAATACATGCCCATATCGTCGCAGCGCATATATCTCTCAACTATAAATTTCTTTTTATGACTATTTGCCAGAGCTATTTCAACGCCGCGTTTATACTCGTCTAAATTATTTGCGACGGTCATGCCGACTCCGCCGCCGTTATCAACCGGCTTAATCATGACCGGAAATTTAATATTCTCTAAATCATCAGGATTAAACTCCGGTATGCCGTGAACGCCGTAACGCTCGCACGCCTCTTTAAACGCGTCCTTAAATGCAAATACGTTCACGATCTTTTGCGTAGCATAGCAAGGCAGATTTAAAATATTACAGACCTCGCAGTAAGCCGGCACTAAAATATCTGCTACGCCTACTAACACCCCATCGACTTGTTCAGCCCGCGCAAGCTCGACCAATCCCGGCACGTCAAGCCCGTCAACATCATACGCCTTATATGCTGCTAACTTGGCCGGATCTTCATGCCGCCCTGACGTGACTATCGTCTTGATGCCCATGTTATTAGCCGTCTCGACTAAAGGCGTTGTCTCGGGATTGCCGCCTAAAATCAAAAGCTTCTTGCCCTCAAATTCTCTCACGCTAAATATTCCTCCTGAATTTTTAAAATAAAATTTTTATTAATTAATTATGTAATTTAATTTATTGCGAAAATATTTTCAGCAAAAGCCGGTACTGTTAATTAAATTTTATTTTATTTTGAATTGATTATAATATAATTAAAAATTAAAATTATTTGAAAATTGCGAATTTTAAATGAAAGGCGGCGGTGTTATGAGCGGTAATATAGATTTTTTAAAATTAAATGTAAAAGAAGTCAAGCCTGAAGATATAGAGGCGGCGAGCATGGCAATCATAGCTGAGGAGATGGAGAGGCTCGGAGGCGTTGACATTCCTGAGATAAATTTGCCGGTTTTAAAACGAGTAATTCATACGACGGCGGACTTTGATTTTATGCAAACTTTAAAATTTTCGCCGGAGGACGAGGCTGTGACTTTAGGCCGTGAGGCGTTGAAGCGCGGCGTAAGTATTATAACAGATACGCAGATGGCGGCAGCCGGAATGAGCAAGCCGTCAGCGCAAAAATTTAATAATAAAATTATATGCCGCATGGCCGAGCCTGAAATTAAAGAAGAGGCGTTAAAGCGCGGCGTCACGCGTGCTGTAGTCAGCATTGAACACGCAGTGAGAGAGACGCCGGACGCGATATTCGCAATAGGCAACGCCCCGACGGCGTTAATAAAGTTATGCGAGCTTATAATCGAGGGCAAAGCGACGCCGTCGCTGATAATCGGCGTGCCGGTCGGCTTTGTAAATGTTGTTGAGTCTAAGGAATTATTAGTTGAAGTTGCAAAGAAATTTAACGTGCCGTTCATAGCCGCTATGGGGCGTAAGGGCGGATCGCCTATTGCATCGACTATTATCAACGCTTTATTCTACGGGATTAAATAAAATTAAATGGCTTTACGCGAGGGCTACACTACTGGGACGTGCGCGGCAGCTGCTGCAAAGGCGGCTGCAATATTTTTAGCTGAAAAAATTTGCGTTAATCAAGTTAAAGTCACTGGGCCGACCGGGCGTGAATTTTTAATAGATGTGTTTAAAATAGCTGAAAATAAATTCGGCGCGGTTAAGGACTCCGGCGACGACGTAGATATAACTAACGGCATGACTGTATGCGCGGAGCTTGAGATTTTAGATAATTTAAATAATAAAAATAAAATTATATTTGCCGCCGGCGAGGGCGTTGGAGTTATAACTTTGCCCGGCATGAAGCTGCCGGTAGGCGAGGCTGCGATTAATCCCGGGCCGCGTGTAATGATCGCAAACGCGCTGCGTGAAGTTCTGGGCGAAGATATTTGCGTAAAAGTAATAATTTCTATCCCGGGCGGAGCTGAGAAAGCGCAGCATACTTTTAATCCCAGATTGGGCGTTAAGGGCGGACTGTCTGTCTTAGGCACTACCGGAGTAGTTAAGCCCATGGACGAAGCAGCGTTAATTGCATCGCTTGACTTAGAACTCAGCGTGATATATTCGCTTGGTGTTCGAGATTTAATTATCACTTTCGGCAACACCGGCGAAATTGCAGTAAGAAAAGCATTTAATATAAATGAAGAAGATCGGTGCATAATTCAAGCCGGAAATTATATCGGCCATGTACTCGATGAGGCGGCGCGGCTTGGCTTTAAACGATGCTTAGTTGCAGGTCACCCGGGCAAATTATTAAAAGTCACAGCTGGATCGTTCTATACGCATAATCGGGCAGCTGACGGCAGGCTCGAGGCGTTATGCACTCATGCGGCGCTGAACGGCGTGAAGCTTGAGATTATTAAAGAGCTTTATAACTGCCGCACGACTGAGAACGCAATAGAGATTATTAACCGTGAGGGCTTAAATTATTTATGGCAAGTATTAGCAGAAGTTACAGCGCGGCGCTGCGAGAATAGAAATTTCGGTGAGCTGCCGGCTGATGCTGCATTTATAAATAATGACGGCGTGATATTAGGCGCAACTAACGGCACTGAGAATTTTAAAAGGCGGTGATGACTTGAGCAGTGAGATTTTGAATGACGGGCTTGACAAGCTTGAAGATAAAAATTTTGAGGATGAGAATTTTGAAGAAGAAGTAAAACGTCTTGAGCTTGAGTATCTGCAAGATGACGGCAAGCCGGAGAAGATAGAATATCACTACGGATTTTATGAGGCCGTTAAATTCTGCTACGAGGATTTCGGCGATCAAATGATTTTGCTTCAGGAATATGAGCTTGGCGACGAGCCGGTTAGGATTGACATGCTGATCATTAACAACGGGGCGGTCTTGACTGACTCGTTAGGCAAATTTTTTAAAAAATATAATGTCTTAGAGTATAAGTCGCCTGAGGATAATTTAAGCATTGATGACTTTTATAAAGTGCAGGGCTATGCTTGTCTGTATAAAAGCTCCGGCAAGACCGTGAATGCTATTCCTGTTGAAGATTTAACGGTCTCGATCTTCAGGCATATTTATCCTATGAAATTATTTAAAGAGCTTGAGCGGACGGGCTTTAAAATCGAATGCGAGAGCCCTGGGATTTATTATGTGACCGGCAAGTTATGCGTTCCGGCGCAGATTGTCGTAACGTCTCACCTCACGGATGCTGGCTACGAGGCGTTAAGAATTATTGCGAAGAACGCGAGCAAAGAGGATATTATAAAATTTTTTGAGGATGCGTATAACAAGCGCAGCGCTAACACCGGTGCTGTAATGCGCGTAAGCATGGCAGCAAATGAAATTTTATTTAAGCAACTTAGAAAGGGGAATTTCCCAATGGGAGCATTTGAGCGGATTTTTCATGAAGAGCTTGCGGAAGCTGCGGCGAAAGAACGGGCCGAAGAGCGTCAGCTTATTAAAGAATGTTTCATTCAGTCAGGTATGTCGCCGGAAGAGTTTGACAGATGTATTGCGTCATTAAAGAAGACTAAATAATTTATTTAATATTTTAATATTTAGACGTGAGGAAAATTTAAAAGTGGGAGCATTTGAGAGAATTTTTCATAAAGAGCTTGCAGAAGCTGAGGCAAGAGGCCGAGCAAAAGAACGCGCCGAGATTCGTGCAGAGGGGCGAGCCGAAATGCGCCAGCTTATTAAAGAGTGTTTAGTTAATGCAGGCATGTCGCCGGAAGAGTTTGACAAATATATTGCGTCATTAAATAAATAATAAATTAAATAATTTAATATTTTAATAATATGAGGTCGTGAAACTTGAGAAAATTTTTGAAAATTTTATTGGTAGTGTTTGCTGTAAGCTTGCTGTTTGCGGCGGACGCTGCCATGTCGGCAAAGAAGCCTAAGAAGGCCAAGAAAGCAGTGAAAGTTAAACAAGCTCAGTCGCAGACCGTGAATAATAATATTGATTTAAGCGCGTTGAGCGACAAAGAACGTTTAGGGCTGTCACTTGCAGCTGAGCTGCCGCGGGCTAATGTAAATGACGAGACACAAGCTGTGATTGAACGCGAGGCCGTGCTGCGGGATATTATAAATCGCTGTGCAGGCACTGAAGAAGCCGAGAATGCTTACTGGCTCTTAGCCGATTTGTATCTTGACGCGTTCAGTGAGCCTAATGAAGACAAAGCGTGCGAAATTTTAGAGAAGTATTTAAAAAGCTATGGCGGCTCGAGATGGGCGGTTCAAGTTAAGTGCCGGCTGCTTGCGTTATATGCCGGCAATGCGGACAAGGCGGATCGAGCAGCTGAACTTAAACGTGAGCTTGAGCAAAGCGGCGAAATTCCAAATATTTTAAGGGCAAATTTAAGGGCGGCAAAATAAATGAGTAAAATAATTGCTGATGTTATACTGGCGCAGGGCGAGCCTATGCCGGAGGCGGACATATGGATAGTGATAGATATTTTACGCGCAACGAGCGTTATATCGCGCTGGTTCGAGTTAGGCGGCAAAGCAATTTACCCGGTCATAGAGCCTGAAGACGCGTTAGCGCTTGCAGCTAAGTTAAAAGCTCAAGGCGAAAGACCGCTATTAATGGGCGAACGTCACGCTGTATTAATTAACGGCTTTGACTTGGGCAATTCGCCGCTTGACTTAACGCCTGAGATTATAAATAAATATTCTTGCGCTGTGATGAGTACTACGAACGGGACGGCTGCACTTAACACTGCATTTAAGACTAATAAGCCTGTGATAGCAGCCTGCGCCCGCAATGCTAACGCTGCTGTGAAATATAGTTTAGATAAATTAAATAATAATAATGAATTTAAAATCGGTATTTTATGCTCAGGGCGGCGCAAGCGGCCTGCGTGGGACGATACTTTGTGCGCAGGTTTATTATTAGAAATATTAAAAGATATTTGCGGCGATAATTTAGCAATGGCGGACTGCGCGAGGCTTGCCTTTGAGCTGTGGCAAAATCATAAGCATGAATTTTTAGACTCGGTCATGACTGCGGAACACGCAAAGTTTCTTGACGGACTCGGCTTTGGCAGAGATATAAAGTTCGCCTGTCAGGTCGGCGTATCTGACGCAGTGCCGGTATTATATTATAATGAAAACTTGGACAGTATTTATTTAATAAATTAATTTTTGTTTTGAGCGTTAATTGGGGGATGGGAATTTTGAAGACTATATATCTTGACTGCTTTGCAGGTATAGCCGGAGATATGTTTATCGGTGCGCTGATGAATTTAATGCCCGGCGCTGATAAGATTTTAACTGACGGACTGAAAAAGTTAAAGGCACTCGAGCCGGACGAGTATAAATTAATAGTAGAACATGACGTTAAAAATTCTATATCAGGGATAAATTTTGACGTGATAACTCATGAGCATCATCACGAGCATTCGCACGATCACGAAGAGCATGGGCATAATCACGAGCACTCGCATAATCACGAGCATGAACATGAGCATTCGCATCATCACGTTCACAGGCATTTAGCCGACATAGAGAAGATGATATTTGAAAGTGAGCTGTCAGACAGGGTGAAGCGTGAGGCGATGCGGGCGTTCTCGCTGCTGGCTGAAGCTGAGGCTCACGTTCACGGCACAACGCCGGATAAAATCCATTTTCACGAGGTCGGAGCTGTCGACTCGATTATAGATATAGTCGGAGCGTTTATATTGATGGAGGCTTTGGAATGGCCGCGCGTGTTAAGTTCGCCGGTCAATGTCGGCTCGGGGACTGTGACATGCGCTCACGGAATTTTGCCCGTGCCTGCGCCTGCAACTGAATTTTTATTGCACGGCCTGCCGATATTCTCAAAGGGTGAGCCTATGGAACGCACTACGCCGACTGGAGCATTATTATTAAAAATTTTAGTTGATGCTTTTAGTCAAGATATTCCCAGCGGGAAAATTATTGCGTCGGGCTTCGGCCTCGGCAATCATACTTCACAGGACATGCCTAATGTCTTAAGGGCATTGCTGATTGAGAGCGCAGTTCAGCAGGGCAGTATAAATGAGCATGACGGCTTAATACATGAAAAATTAATTAAGCTTGAATGCAATATAGACGATATGAACCCGCAGGACTTTGAGCCGGTGAGTGAGAAATTATTTAATGCCGGTGCGCTTGACGTCTGGACTGAAAGTATTTACATGAAGAAAGGCCGGCCTGCCGTTAAATTTTGCTGCTTAGCTAAGCCTGAAGATGCTAAAGATTTTACGCTTATAATTTTAAAAAATACGAGTTCGCAGGGCGTGAGGCTGATTGATGTTGACCGAGCAAGGCTTAACTGGCGCATTGAGAAATTTAAAAGTTCTTTAGGCGAAGTTAATATTAAAGTTACGTCTATTAATAATGAGATTGTGCGCCGCGTGCCGGAGTATGAGGACTTAAAGCGTATTGCATGTTTAAATAATTTAAGCATGTTTGAAGTGCGTAATTTAATAAATAAAGAAATATATAAAGCAATATAAGACAGGAGGTCTTGTGTTATGTTTTTAAGTATCGCAGTTGTTTTAGCGTTGGCAGTGTCTATAGGCTTTAACGTGTGGCTGTTCACGCGCGGCAAGAAGCCTGAAGCTAAGAAATCTATAATCTCTATAATTCAGACGAAGATTAAGGACGCGAACGAGATGGTGACTTTGCGGTCATACTTTCAGGGCATCGCGTCGGACACGGAGACCGGCAAGAGCTTAATGGGCATTCACATTCCGGCCACAGGGCGCAAATTTTTAGCCGTGTACTCGGGCGAGATACTCTGCGGCTGCGACTTGGCCAAGATTGAAATCTCAGAGCGTTTTGACTTAAATAAAATAATAGTGAAAATTCCGCATAGTACTATTATGAATATTACAGTAAATCCTAATGACATAAAAGTTTATCATCAGGATAAAGGCTTATTTGCTCAGGCGTATAAACTTGACGATCAGAATTTAGTTATCGCATCGAGTATTGAAGAGATGCGCAATAAGGCGGTAAGCGAGTGGAATTTATTATTCAGGTCGGACGAGAACGCGAAGCGCAATTTAGAGGCGTTTGTAAGCTCTTTGGGAATGGACGCTGAGATTATATTTATGGAAGAAGAAAATCAAGAGCAAGAGCTTAAAGAGCCTGAAGAGCTTGAAGCTATAAGCATAAATAATAATTTGGAGGCTGTTTTATAGTTATGAGATTAGATTTAGATTTTAAAGTCGCTGATTTAAGTTTAGCTGAGCACGGACAGAATAAGATTGACTGGGCGTGGCAGTATATGCCGTCGCTGCAGTTTTTATTTAATAAATATAAAGATGCTAAGCCGTTTAAGGGCGCGGTGATTGCCGCCTGTCTGCACTTAGAGGCTAAGACGGCGAATTTATTAATTGCGCTTAAAAATTTAGGCGCTGAAGTTGCGGCGTGCGGGAGCAACCCGTTATCAACTCAGGATGATATATGCGCTGCTCTGGCCAAGAACGGCGTGCATGTCTATAGTCACCGTGGCATGAGTACGCAAGAATATTTTGATTATGTTAAAACAGTTTTGAGCTATAAGCCTAATGTTATAGTCGATGACGGCGCTGACTTAGTCGCGTCGGTGCATAAGGACATGCCGGAGCTTATAGCTAATATTTTAGGCGGCTCTGAGGAGACTACGTCAGGAGTGAAGCGCTTAAAGGCTATGAGTACGCAGGGCGTGCTGAAGTTTCCTGTTATTGCCGTTAATGATGCGCTGAGCAAATATTTATTTGATAATCGCTACGGAACTGGGCAGTCTGTATGGGACGGCTTTATCAGGACGACTAATATGATCGTTGCGGGCAAGACAGTTGTAGTAGTAGGCTACGGCTGGTGCAGCCGCGGCGTCGCAATGAGAGCTGCCGGCATGGGTGCGCATGTAATCGTAACTGAAGTTGATCCGCATAAAGCATGTGAGGCTTTAATGGACGGCTTTAGAGTTATGAGCATGGACGAGGCGGCAGCTATCGGCGATATATTTTTAACTTTAACCGGAAATATACACGTTATAAGACGCGAGCATTTTGCAAAGATGAAGAACGGCGTTGTGCTGGGCAATGCAGGCCATTTTGATGTCGAGATCAGCAAGCCGGATTTAAATAGCTTAGCCGTAAAAGTTATTAAGCTTAGAGATAATATAGATACGTATGTGATGGCGGACGGGCGGCGGATTAATTTATTAGGTGAGGGCAGATTAACTAATCTTGCCTGCGCGGACGGCCACCCGATTGAGATTATGGATTTAAGTTTCTCGCTGCAGCTTGAGGCGGCCTTGAATATTTATCAGGGCGGCATGAAAGGCAAGCCAGCTGGGGTCTATGCTGTGCCTATGGAAATTGACAGGGCTGTAATGAACTCTAAGCTTGCGGCGTTAGGCGTGAATATCGATGCAATGACGCCTGAGCAGATCGAGTACATGAAGAGTTGGGAGGAATAATTTAATGGCGACTTTATTTAAGGATGTCTATATACTTGACGGCTCGCGTGAGAAAGCGGCGCTGGGGCATGTCTTAGTGTCGAAAGGGCGCATTGTATCCGTGACTGAAGCAGGTGCAGAGCAAAGCGCAGATTTAAATTTAAAAGCAGATAAAATTATAAGCGGGCATAAGCGCATGGCGGTATTACCCGGCTTTGTCAACGCTCACACGCACGCGGCGATGACGTTAGTCAGAGGCTTAGGCGAGGAAGCGCCGCTTATGGAATGGCTGACGGAGAAAGTCTGGCCGGTCGAGGCTAAATTAACAGCTGAGCATATATACTGGGGTACTTTATCGGCAATACTCGAGATGTTAGCTACCGGGACAACTTGCTTTGCCGACATGTATTTTGAGATGGATCGGGTTGCTGAGGCCGCATTGCAGACCGGAATACGCGCTGCTCTTTGCCGCGGCATGACTGCTGACTCCAACGATAAAGATAAAATAAATAAATCTTTAAGCGAAAATTTAGAGCTTGCAGATAAGTGGCACGGCCGCGAGGGATTAATCACTGTGCAGCTTGGCCCTCATGCGCCGTACACTGTGCCGGTTGAGGACATGAAGAAGATTGCCAAGGCAGCGAAAGAACACGGCTTAGGCGTGCATCTTCATTATTTAGAGACTGAATTTGAATTAAATTATATTAAGAATGAGCTTAAGACAAGTCCTGAAGATTATTTAATAAATACTGGCTTAATGGATGCGCCGCATTTAGTGCTTGCTCATGCTGTATATCTTGAGCCGGAGCTTGCGGATAAATTAAAGCTCTCGAATTTAACGCTTGTGCATAATCCGTGCAGCAATTTAAAGTTAGGCTCGGGCGTAATGAAATTAAGCGAGTGGCTTGACAAAGGCGCTGCTGTTGCGTTAGGCACTGACGGCGCATCGAGCAATAACAGGCTTGACATGTGGGAAGAGATGCGGACGGCTGCGCTGCTGCATAAGGGCGTGAATAAAGATCCGGTGTGCGTGTCGGCTCTCGATGTGCTGCGCATGGCGACGTACGACGGCGCGCGTGCCTTTGGCTTCGCCCAGAAGGGATTAGTGCGCGAGGGCTGGATGGCTGATTTAGTTTTAGTTGATTTAGACAAGCCGCATTATATCGGCGCGAATTGTGAAAATTTAGCGGCGTATATAGTCTATGCAGGCAGCTCGGCAGATGTTATAGGCACTATGGTGAACGGCAAATGGCTGTATCGAAACGGCGACTTCCCAACTTTAGACAAGATAGAGATCATGCAGCGAGCTATGACAGCCCGCGAGGAGATCACGCGTTAAGTTAAATTTAAAATAAAATTAAAGCCGCTTGATTATTTTATAGTCAGGCGGCTTTTTTAATTTTATATAGCAATTTTCATAACTATCAACATATTTCACCAAAGTCTCATTAAAAAAATTAAATAAAAAATTTTTAAATTAAAAAAATTTATTATCTTGACAGATAAGCTACAATAAACGGCTGCTCAGCCTGGTCTTTCGGCAGCATTGAATGATCGAACCACATAGAATAAATTTTTTCGCCGTTGTTCACTGCGTAGCCGTCCTGTTTATGATCGCAGGTATCGTACGGGTCGGCCATGATCAGCACGTCATCGAGCGTCGAGGCAGTGCCTAAATCATCATAGCCGATTATCACGCGCCAGTGGCCGCCCCACTCGACGTTTCCACCATTATGGGAATATTATTCTTTAAGTTTTCAATAATAAAATTCTTGAAGCTGTCATAGTCCTCAAATCGCTTATGCGTAAGGCTGCTGTCAGTTGTCCAGCCCAGCCTCTCAAAGAATGCAAGTATGTCTTTAGGGTTAGTGTCTATCGGGTACGGCTGCGTCTTCATCTCGAGCACTAAGCCCGCCTCAGTGTAGTCAGTATTGCCGTAGTAATAGAGCACTGTTAATGCTGCCGCCGGGTCGCAAGTGTTCTCTTTGGTCTGTCGATACGTCGGGAAATTAGACAGAATTATACGGCGTTCGTTGGACTGCAGCTCGAAGTAGTCAGTCATAGTATCAAAATAAATCGAGTACTTATGATTTATACTTTGCGGCGCTGACGATGCACCTTCTGTTTTAGTATCAATCCCGGCAGGATACGGAATTACTTTAACAGGCTCAGCTGCTGCAAAGCTTGAGAGTGACATAACGATTAACAGCGCGATTAATAACTTTTTCATTACTTTACACTTACCTTAATTCTCAGCAAAAATTTTTGGTTAAGTATAGCATATAAGCTGCAGCTCCTGATACAGCCGCATTAAATTCGCAACGATCTCATTTTCGCTGATTTTTTTATCAAAGCCATACGCCTCGCAGACGGCCGCATCATTTAATTTATGCGCCTTGCGCAGCTCAATCGGCATTACTACGTCATCATACAAAGCATCAAATGAGCTAGTGGGATAAAGCGCCCGCGCGTCCAAAATTTTTTGCGCAGCCGTTTCAATCTTTGACAGCTGCTTTGCATTCGGCTCCGGCCACGGGAAATTGTTATAGACAATATTAACTGAATAGCGATAACTAATTTCCAGTCTTCCAGCTACGGCGCGCATCCACGCCATATGAACGCGGCTCGTTAATATCCCGAAGTGATAGAGCGTCGCTTCAGGTAAAATCTTTAATGAGTTGCCTGGAATTACTTCACTGTTAAGCCATCCTATAGGTATATATGGCCTGTTTTCTGATGACGTTTCCGGTATTGTGATGTAAATTTCAGGATTTAATTGCTCGCGGAACAAATGAGGAGTGGCCGCTAATTTTTGACGGTCAGGGGCTCCCTTTAATCTGTCTTTTTTACAAGCCAAGACACGTTTATGAACGTGCTTCATATTTCTTATCTCATCCGGTGACACGTCCACGAGCCACAGACAATAACGTTTTATGTTATTTATAAATTCTTTAGACCCCATAAAACGCTTTATAAATTTTTCAGCTTG
This sequence comes from Synergistaceae bacterium, assembly GCA_017470785.1. Taxonomy (GTDB): domain Bacteria; phylum Synergistota; class Synergistia; order Synergistales; family Aminobacteriaceae; genus JAFUXM01. The sequence goes on along the minus strand of JAFUXM010000145.1, from coordinate 2,418 downwards.
AGGTTCTTTCTGTATTAATTCTTCGCGTTCTTCAGGAGTTAATAATAATTTTCCGCCGTCAGCCGGTCTATTGCCGCTACGCATTTCCGGCACATCGCATAAAGGCCTGCGGCGCGGCTTAATAAATATTGTCTCGGCGTCACTCAAATACGGATTAATATTTAATGCGCTTGTACTCTCTACTTTAAATTTGCTCTCGTCCTCTGCTTCGGCTTCGCCGTCGGACTTGGCCTTATTTTCGCTTTTATCATCGTCATCAGCTTCAACAACTTCAAATAAAGTTTTATTATTATCTTCATTGCAGCTGAAGCCTATAATCACGATGTGAACCTGTGCCATGTCCGTTGACTCGCTCTGCCATTTGAACGGACGCCATGCGAAATTAATTTTAATATTAAATCTCTCGAGCAAAGGCCGCCATACTGCGCTGACCTGCTCGCCCTGCGTTATAGAATTTGTCGAGACGAACGCGGCGCGGATTTTCGTTGATTGAATAAACTCTGCTGCTTTGAAGTACCATGCTGCGACGTAGTCGATTTTGCCGGCTGAATTATACGGTCTGCCGGCCTCGTCAACATAGACAGATAACATATCGCTCTTCTGCTCGGCTGTCTGGCTCGAATAGCCCCTGAACGGCGGGTTGCCCATAATATAGTTCAGCTCGCTCGGCTTTATAATTTCGTGCCAGTCGATTTTAAGCGCGTTGGTCTCAGTTATATTTGCGTAAGTCTTAAGCGGCAGATAGTTGCTGTAAAAGTCACGCAGAATATACTGCGTCTCTCTTATCATCTGATGCTCAGCTATCCATAAGGCAGTCTTAGCTACAGCCACGGCAAAATCATTTATCTCGATCCCATAAAATTGATTAATCGAAACTTTAACAGGACTTTCGTCTACACTAAAAATCATTTTAATCTGGCCGGTCGCGTCAAGTTCTTTTAATATTTTATTCTCGAGATGCCGCAGCGACAAATAAGTTTCAGTTAAGAAATTTCCTGAGCCGCACGCTGGGTCTAAGAATTTCAAGCCTGCTAATTTATTTTGAAATTTTGCAAGCTCTTTATTGCGCTTAGGGTTCGCCGGCAAATTTATTATCGCGTCAAGCTCATGCTTTAAGCTCTCAAAAAATAACGGGTCAATCACTCTGTGAATATTTTCGATTGAAGTATAGTGCATACCGTTTTTGCTGCGCGTCTCAGGATTTAATGTGTCCTCGAACAGCGCGCCGAATATAGTCGGATTGATGCCGCTCCAATCAAAGCCGTTCGACATGTCATCAAGAATAATTTTAACCGGCTCATCGTCCGGCTCGTTTAAATTAGGAATTTCAATTCCGTCCTCTTCAAACAAGCTGCCGTCAACGTACGGAAATGCTTTTAGCTCTTTATTAATATACGGGTCGCGTTTATCCTCGGGCTGCGATAAAATCTTAAATAAGCATATCAAGGCACACCTTGCGTTATGCTGATTTAAATTTAAATACTTATAGAACTCATCCCTATTTAATAACCCAGCGTCCTCAGCGTAAAGCAAGAATACTACCCGCACGCAGAAAATATTTAAGCCGCGCAGCGCCTCTGGGCTGTTCGGATCACGATAACGGGGCAGCACAGCTTCATAGAGTTTGCGCACAAGTTCACCGGCTCGTATTGAAAGCTCAAGTTCTTTTATCTCAGCTGGAGTTGCTGCGTTGCTATCAACTAAAATCTGCAGCTTCGGCCATTCGTGTTCTAAATTTGCAAACTCTATAATCTCAGGCTTAGCTCGCGGCTGTTCCATGTCGTAAATCCAGAATTCTTTAAAATTGCACGTGATGATCCAGCGCCCGCGTTCAGAGACCGGCAGCCAATCATAATAGCGCTTGGCCTGGTCATAAGGCGTTAATAAACTTCCGTCGGACTGCTTAGCCGCCTTGCCTAAATCTATATCAATGCTCTTCTGCTCGATAATAATTTTAGTTTTATTAATATACGCGTCGATAAAACTTTTATGCTCGAGCTCGACACGCTTTTCAAATTCAATTAAACTCTCAGGCTCTCCAACGCCGCAGACATAACGCAGCAATTCAAGCCAAAATTTTTGCGTATCGCTCTTCTCGTCGCCCTTACCGCTCCATTCATCAATAAACTTTCTAATTTGCGGCATAAATATTCACTCCTCTTACTATTTATTGCTGCTTATTAATAATAGTCTCAAGCAAGACGTCTATGCATATTTTATTTTTATTATATTTTTATTATATTATGAAAACAAAAAATAGTAATTATTTTTGATGATGACGGCCAAGACAAGAAAAGCGTCCCTGAGTTTGCGTCTATAACTCTTCAAGCCTCCGGCATTGCGTAATTTTTTAAATACAAATCAAGCCTTTGCTTTTCCTGTAATGGGATAAGCAAAGGCTCTTTACTATAACTTCTT
>JAFUXM010000144.1 GCA_017470785.1 Synergistaceae bacterium | reverse complement strand
TCAGCGGCTCTTAAAGTCCGGTAAGGCTATGAACGTGCTTATGCAAAAGGCGATAGTCACGCTGAACGGCAAGCCGCTGCCGCAGAATACAGGCGAGGCTAACGCGCTGCTGCTTGACTTGAAGACCGGCGATAGAAATTATTTATTGTTAAGAATTAGAATGCAGTCTTACGGCGATGAACTGATATTTAATTCAGAATGTCCGATTTGTCATAAGACGTCAGGCTATAAAATCAATCTGCAGGAGATGCTTGATAAAGGCGAGCTGAAAGTTTACCCGTATCAGGACAACGTGCCTGTGATAGTCGAGACGAGTGCAGGCCCGGCAGAGGTTGATTATATGACCGGACGCGGTGAGCAATGGCTTGCCTCGCAGCGTGAGATAGACAGCGTAATAATGGCTTTGGCCGCGTGCAAGAGCTTTAACGGCCATGCTCCTACTTATAAAGAATTTGAGAGTATGCGGGTTAAAGATTTAAATAAAATCAGGCTTGCATATCTTGATTTAAAAGGTGGGCTTGACCCGAAAATCGAGCTCGAGTGCTTAGACTGCAACAGCACATACAGCACGTCGCTGTATCAGATACCTGATTTTTTTATCCCACAGACAACGATGGCAACTATTGGTCAGTAAACGAGAGAGCATTCTTTCTCGCTAAGGGGCTGCGGTGGTCGTACTGGGACGTATTGAAAATGCCGCGCAGCGACCGTATATGGTTTGTTGAGCGGCTGAAAACTCAAAATGAGTACGAGAGCAACGCAATAAAGAAGGCGAGGAGGATCTACGGCCATGGGCATATGGCCGTAAGGTTGGACGGTGAGCGGTAAATGGATTTTGCAATGGGCGCAATGGGGCTTGGCTTTATATTAACATTGCGCGATGAAGTCTCTAATAATCTTGACAAGATAAGAAATAAACTATTGTCATTCAAAGACACGACGCAGGAAGTGCTTGACAAATTTGATACTGGAGTACGCAACATGATGGGCGGGTTCAGCACTATGTATGTCGGCAAACGGGTGTTAGGCTTCTTTGATGGTATGATAGGCGGGTCAGTAAGGGGTGCAGCGAGTTTTGAGCAGGCAATGGCTGGTGTTCGGGCTGTTGCTAACACTACTGATGCAACTTTTAAGCAGCTGGAAAATAAGGCATTAGAGTTAGGCCGAACGACGCAATTTACAGCAATGGATGCAGCCAACGCCATAGAGACGGTCATACGGGCTGGACAATCACCGGAGCAAGCACTTAAAAGTGTTGACTCCGTATTGCAGCTTGCAGCAGCGGACGGACTAACCTTGGCCGAGCCGGCTACGTTTATATCGCAAGCAATGAATACGTTTGAGAAAGAAGCCAAAGATGCAGCGGCCATTGCTAATTTATACGCTCAAGCCTCGCGGTCAAGCTCGCTTAATTCACGTACGTTAGGTGAAGCTATGAGTTATGCAGGCGGCATCGCTCATAGCATGGGCATGAGCATTGAAGAGACAACGGCATATCTTGCAGCATTAAGCGACGCAGGTTTTACAGGCTCGCGCGGCGGTACGATATTTCGAAATATTTTGCCGAATTTAGTCGAGCAAAAGACCATAGATAAGTTAAAAGCCGAAGGTATTCAGACGGTTAATAAGTTAGGCCAGACGCTATCACCGGCTGAACTATTAGAAAATATAGGCAAGCACTTTAAGAGCGGCGATGAAGCCCGTGCAGTTCAATTCTTCAAAAATGTTTTTGGTAAGATAGCACAAGGTGGAGCGAGTGCGCTTGCCAATGCTGCTAAGAACGGTAAACTGCAAGAGGCTTTTGCTAAGATGTTTAACACTGGCACGGCAGCAGAAGATATGAAGCAAGTCATGGAAGACACGCTTGAAGGAGCGCAGCGCAGTTTAGCATCAGCCACTGAGGGCTTGAATATCGCGATAGGGCAGTTGTTTACAGGTACATACACGCAGCTAATAAGGATGATAGCGAACTTAAAAAATTTACTGACGAGCTTTATTAAGCAGCATCCTATCATAGTAAAGATGATAGCCGGTGCAGTCGGTGCGCTGACAATATTAACCGGCGTATTGCTTACGCTTTGGGGCGTATTCAAGATGTACGCAGGGATTAGACAGATGTGGACAGGCATTAGGCTGGTAATAGTAAAC
>JAFUXM010000143.1 GCA_017470785.1 Synergistaceae bacterium | reverse complement strand
GGTTCTTCACAATGCGTTACATTTGGGAAGCCGGCCTGCCGGGCGATGTCCTCAACCTTTCGTTTCTGCGGGTCGTTCCACTCAGCCGGGCAGCCGATGACGCAAGAGATATTAGGGTCGGTCGTAAGAGCTGCGCCGTTAAAATAACGTTTCTCTATCTTCTCACGCAGATAAGTCAGGAACGTCAAGCTCAGGCTCTCAGGCGTATGCTGGGTTTGGTTGGTCATAGCCTGATAGTCACGGGTTCTGCCGATAAACGCTTTAAAATTATAAAACGTCTGGCCGGAGTCGTTGTGAAATTTCTCGACGGCTTCCTTGCCAAAGAATAGGACTTCGCCGTTCTCGCCGAGATGCAGCGCAGTTGGGATGGTTCTCTGGCCGTCAATCTCGACGATCTCCGGCTCGTAGCGCGAGCTCTCCGCCAGCATCGCCACCGACGTCTGACTTGTACCAAAATCAATCGCTAAAAATATTTTCATTCTATAATCACCTCAGGGCTATTTTGACATTAATTTTTATGAATATATCATAAAGCGCCGCGCATTGTCCAATGCGTCTGACCGGCTCAACGTCTCGGCCTTGTGCTGCTCCAGCTACAAATGCACCGCGTAAAAATTTTAGCTTTGCGCGTGAAAATTTTTTGTGAGTAAAACTTTACAGCTTGAAAATTTTAATTAAATTAAAGCTTGAAAAAATTTTTTGAGTTTATAATAATTATTAAAATTAAAAATTTAAAACTTTTTGACGGGAGCGCATTGCAATAGAAAATATATTTGACCTGCAGAATATGCCTGGCGGGTTCTTTGTATATAAAGCCGACGAGAGCGAAGAGATTATATTCGCCAATGATGAGTTCATAAAAATTTTTGAGTGCGAAGATTTTGATGACTTTATTAAATATACTGGCGGGACGTTTTACGGAGTTGTGCATCCTGATGACTTAAGGCGCGTTCAGGCGCAGATAGTCTCGCAGATTAACAGCCCGAGCAATCAAGACAGGTTTGATTACGTGCAGTACAGAATTAAGACTAAGACCGGACGGGTGCGCTACATCGAGGACTTTGGCCGCCACATCACGACTAAATCCTGCGGCGATTTGTTTTACGTCTTTGCGGTGGACTTGAAAGATAAATTAGACAAGCATGACGTTGACTCTTTGACCGGCCTTTTAAACCGCGAAAGTTTTTTAAATCAGGCGCAGTTAATATTAAAGAATTTAAATAAGGCTGACAAGCTCGGCATGGCCTTTGTATGGTTCAATATAGATAATTTTAAATTATATAATAAGCGCTTCGGGTTTGACAGAGGCAATGATTTATTGCGCGAGGCCGCTTATGAGCTTGCATCGTTCTTCCCTGACGGAATTATCTCGCGATTTGCCGACGATCACTTTGTAGTGTTCACGACTTTAAATTACAAGCAAGAAGGTCTTGAAGCCGAGTTCGAGCTTGACGAAATTCAGCGCAGATTATCGGCTCTTAATAAAGATGCTGCGCTTAGATTTAGAGCAGGAATATATCTGCCGTCGTATAATGAAGATGAAGATGCTGCGACTGCCTGCGACAGGGCAAAGCTTGCATGTGACCGGATTAAAAATAATCACAGCCTGAATTACTGCGTCTATCAAGAGAATTTAACCCGCAGCTTAATTAAATATCAGGATATTATAGATGCCTTAGATAATGCAATTATAAATGAAAATATTAAAATTTATTATCAGCCGATAGTGCGCTTGCTGAACGGGCGGGTCTGCGAGCTTGAGGCATTGACGCGCTGGAACGACGATAAGCTCGGTTTTATATCGCCCGGGGATTTCATTCCGGCACTTGAGAAATATCATGATATTCACAAGCTTGATATATTTATGATTAATCAGGTCTGCAAAGATTATAAATTACGCAGCGACAAAGGCTTGCCGTTATTGCCGGTCTCGATAAATTTATCGCGGCTTGACTTTGAACTCTGCGATATTTTTAATGAAATCGAGAAGGCCGTTAATTATAACCGGATGCCTAAAAATATGTTAAAGATCGAGATAACTGAAAGCATTGATTTGCGCGGCGAGGACTTAAATATTCTGCGGCTCGGCATCGAGAAATTTAAATTAAACGGCTATGAAGTCTGGATGGACGACTTCGGCAGCGGCTACTCGTCTCTTAACGTGTTAAAAGATTATAATTTCGACACGATAAAATTCGACATGAAATTTTTAAGCGACTTCGGCACGTCGGATAAATCTAAATTTATAATTAATTCTAATTTGTCTATGGCGAAGCAAATGGGCATCCAGTCATTGGCCGAGGGCGTCGAGACCAGCGAGCAGCTTGAATATTTAAAGAGCATCGGCTTTGAGAAAGCACAGGGCTATTTATTCAGCAAGCCCGCGCCTCTTGACGAGATATTTAATTTAAAAAATTTAAAGATAGAAGACTTGAGAGATACGCAGTATTACGAAGAGTTAGGCGGCATCGACCTGCCCAATCAGGAGAACATGCAGCGCACTATTTACTCGAGTATCAAGCCGTTTCACTATACAGTCGCTGACATTAAGCCAATGGCCTTGATAGAGATTAGAGGCGGCGTCCTGAGCTTCTTAGCATCAAACGACGTCTTCCGCGAGAAAATTTTAGAATTGGATTTTAATAATAATGCTCAGAGCGAAGGCGAGATATTTAAACACAGGCTGCTTAAGTCAGCGGGCTATAATTCAAAGCGCAATGGGCAAAATTTCAGCACGTTTGTCAACTGCGAGAGATTTAACGTCAGCATGACGCCGATAGCGCATAATAAAGAGACCAACGCCGAGGCATATTTAATTATCTGCGAGAGCAATTAATAATTATAATTAATGCTTTGCGGCTATCAGACTGGCCAGCGCCGAGTCGTATTTAGTTATATGCGAGAGTTCTTTCTAAGTTCAGCCGGATAACGGACGGGATATTTATAGAACTTAAATTATAATCTTAATGCTGCAAGAAATTTAATTTAATTAAGGAGGAATTTATTGTGTTGAAAAAATTCCGGTTATTAATTGCGCTGCTGTTGGCATTGATTGTGAGTGTATCACCAGTGGTGCTTCCTGCTGCTCCGGCCTCGGCTAGCATATTGGCTGTTGCCCTAGAAAGCGCTGCTTCATGGCTTGTTGGAAAAGGGCTTGATATGCTGAATGATTATATGAAATCAAACACGCCGGAGGAGATAGAGACCAAAGCCGGTAGAGGCGACCCTGATGCTCAGTTTGCACTTGGATGTATGTACTATTTCGGCGATGGCAAAGGAAAGAATTTCACATATGCCGCGCAGTGGTTTCGCATGGCAGCGGAAAATGGGCACGTCTACGCTCAATTCAATCTGGGGTTGATGTATGACAACGGCGATGGAGTAAGTCGTGATTACGCCGAGGCCGTTAAATGGTATCGCAAGGCCGCAGAGCAGGGACACGCCGACGCTCAATTCAATCTGGGGGTGATGTATAGTAACGGCGATGGCGTGCGTCAGGATAAAGCCGAGGCCGTTAAATGGTATCGCAAGGCCGCAGACCAGGGAGACGCTAAAGCTCAATT
>JAFUXM010000142.1 GCA_017470785.1 Synergistaceae bacterium | reverse complement strand
CGTAAAAACGGCTTTGGAGTTTTGATGGCGGCGACTATCGGCGTGCCGTAGTACGCGTGCGGCGGCGGCACTATTCCGTTATTGCAGCAGTGGCTCGCGGACGGCATGAGCATGGCCAGCGCAGCAGCATTTATGATCACCGGCCCGGCAACTAAGATTACTAATCTGGGTGCATTAAAAATAATTTTAGGCGTAAAGCATTTTATAATTTATTTATTATTTATAATGCTTTACTCGCTTGTGAATGGCTTTATAGTTAATTTGTTTGTGTAAAATTTTTAAAATTTTAAATTTAATTAAGCTCTCGCTAATAAATAAAGCGAGAGCTTTTTTGTGCGCAAAATTTTTTAAATAAATTTGCAGCTGAAAAATTAGGCTTGAAAATTTGAATAAAAATTAAAAAGTTTGTTATAATTTTAAAAATTTAATTAATAATGCTTATGCGCGGTTAAGTATAATATATTATTTTTGAATTTACGCAGTACGGGGGCGATAAAAATTATGGCGGATGAGCCTGAAGCTGAAGCTCAAAAGCAAGAGCATGAACGCGAACTTTGGAGTTTGTTTAAAAGCACTGGAGATTTAGATGCGCGGGAAGAGCTTATTGTTGCGTATCGGCCTTTAGTATTTTGGATAGCAGGCAAGCTTAATATTAATTTTAATAATAACTTGCGGCAGGATATTATACAGGAAGGAATGCTTGCGCTTATAAGAGCTGTTGATAAATTTGAGCCGGAGCGGGGATTTAAGTTCGCGACGTATGCCTTTCACAAGATACGCGGCCAGATGATAAATTTGCTTGAGCGGTCTGAGAAGCGGGCGCCCCTGCCCGTCAGCGATGAAGTCTTAGAGCTTTATGATAATAATTATAATAATAATCGTGATGATGATTGGCTGAACGTGAGCGAGATAATATCGCGGCTGCCCGGACGTGAGGGCGAGATCGTATCGGCTTTGTTCTTTGAGCATAAAGAACCCAGAGACATAGCAAGCGAGAAGCAGATTGATATTAGCCATGTATATAGATTGAGACGCGCGGCGGTCGCAAGAATTAAATTATGGCTTGGCCTTGCCTAATTAATACTTAGCTTGGTGATAATTTAATTAGGGGGCGATGGCTATAAATAATAATAAGCTTGATAAAAGGGCGGCAGGAGTAATAAAGTGGCTTGAGAGATTTCAGCATGAATATAAATCCGGCGCTATCGAGAGCGCATTAATGGACGCTGAGTGCGCGAGGGCTGACTTAGAAGCATTAAGGCAGGACGTTTGGTCGAGCGTTGATGTTAATAATAAAAAATTTAAATTTAATTTTAAATTCGCGTTTGGTATAGCTCTTGCTGCTTTGAGCATGGTCTTGATGACGGCCTTGCCTATCGCAAAAGATTTAAATAATTTGAAAATTATTGAACTTGAAGTTAAAGAGCCTGAGAATAAAATAAGTGAAATTAATTTAAAAATAAATAATAATATTGCTGAAAATAGCGTAAAATTAAATAATAATAATTTAAATAAAAATTTAAATAAAAATTTGAAGCTGAAGGCTAAGGCAGTGAAGCCTGCAAAGCCTGAGAAAATTGTTAAAAATATTAAGGCAGATAAGGCAGTGAAAAGCGGAGCAAAGGCTTTGCCGTATGACAAGATGTTCTCACTGCTCCAGACCGGAGCAAGGGAATTGCGCGGCAGCAGCTCTGCAATCGAGATAAAGTAATAAAATTAAAATAAATTTTGGAAGGATTTTGAGGTAGATGAGACTAAGAAAATATATTTTGATTATGTTATCTTTGCTTATGTTCAATGCTAATGCGCTGTACGCAGCTGACGAGAGTATGCCGGACTTGATAATAACGTTTGTAGGCGTGTCGGGAAATTCGCAGATCACGTCTGAGTATATATTAGGCGTTGTGAGTTCTAAAACCGGCGAGATTTTAAATCGAGATACTTTGCAGAAGGACATAGAGGCTATATATAATCAGGGATTTTTCGCGTTTGTTGACGCTGATTTAAGAAATGAATTAACGCCTGAAGGCAAGGACGGCGTGAGCGTGACGTTTACGGTTCAGGAAAATCCTATAATAGACTCTATAAGCTTCACTGGAAATAGTGTTTATAAAGATGAGCAGTTAATGAGTGAAGTATTTTCGCAGGTCGGCACTGTCTTTAATCGGGAATTTTTTAAAAATGATTTAGATAGAATACAGGAAAAGTATCACAAAGACGGCTATGTGATGGTGCGGGTGGCTGACGTGCAAGTTTCAGGCGGCGATATTAACGTTATAATCGCCGAGCCTAAAGTCGGCGATGTGATTATTCAGGGCAATAAGAAGACTAAAACTAAAGTTATCAGGCGCGAGGTAAAGTTAAAGAAGGGCGATTTGTTTAACGTAAATCACTTTAGGCATCAGTTAAGCAAGCTGCAGGGGCTTGGCTATTTTGAAGATGTCAATGTCGGCTTTGACCAGAATGATGTTGATAATAATATGGTAGATGTAATATTGACGGTCAAAGAGAAACGCACGGCGGCGATAGGCGTTAATCTCGGCTACGGCACTGAGAGCGGGGTCAGCGGCGGATTGACCTATGGCGACAGTAATTTATGGGGCTTGGGTTATAACTTTGAGGTCGGCTTTGAAGAGGGCGACGAGTCCAACTACTGGGTCACGCTTGCAAGTAATTACATGGACTATCAGACTTACGCTTGGAATGTCGGATTTAGATACAGGACTTATGATGACAGATATTATTATAAGCAGTCTAAGCGGCAGTTTGAATATGACGAGAAGAGCTGGTCGGTGTTTGCCGGCGTAGGCAAGAAATTTAGAAACGAGGCGTGGAGCTGGTATTTTACTGTCAAGCGTGAGGATACGGATTATAAAAATGTTCACAGGGCAATACCGGGATATATAGATGACTTAACGCCGTGGGAAGGCGTAAACCAGACTTTCGGCCTGCAGCTTACTTACGACAAGCGCGACCCGTATACGTCATATCCCAAGGGCTTTGTATGGGACACTAATATAGAGCAGGCAGTAGAATTTTTAGGCGGCGAGTTTAGTTATACTAAGTACTGGACGCAGATGCGCTATTACGCGTCGCTGAATAAAATTTTTGACGGGTTATTTAATATTGACGGCGGCTGGACTGAAGATAACCCGATGATATTTGCAGCAAGAGTTAGGGCAGGCAGTGCATCTAAGAAGAATTTGCCGGGGTTCGCGCGTTACTCGCTGGGCGGCATAAATACTTTAAGAGGCTATAACAGCCGCTATTTTGAGGGCAGCAATGTATTGCTTGGAAATTTTGAGCTGAGAGTGCCGATTAACTCTAATTTCTCGCTGGTAGGATTTTATGACGTAGGCCGCGCCGACGAAGACTTTAAATTTAAAGACTTGCATGATGACTACGGCATAGGCGTTAGAGTTAAGACGCCTTTCGGAAATTTGAGAGTTGACTACGCCCACGGCGACGACGAGAACAGAACTTACTTTGGCTTCGGCGAGATGTTTTAATATTGTTATAGATAATAAATTTAATTATCGCGTTGTTAAAATTTTTAAAATTATTAGCGGCGCGGTAATTTTTTTATGCTTAAATTTAATTTTTATAAATTATGCTTATGCTGAGTTAAAAATTGCAGGCGATTTGCCCGAGTGGCTTAACGAGCCTGTTAAAAGAAGTTTAAGCGCGGTCTGGGCTGAAATTCCTGATGATGAGAATATAGATAAGCTTGAGACGTTAAGGCTTGTTGCATCGAGATTATTCACGGGCTACAAGATTGAAGTTGTAAGCATTAATTTTAATAAAGATATAAATATAAATTTTTATAAATTAGAAGATGTATTAAGCTGGCAAGTGAAGCTTATTGAGCCGGAGCTTCGGGGCATGGCCTTAAACTGGTTCAATAAAGATATTGCCGGGCTTGATGCTGAGATATTAAGATTAATAAATAACTTGCCGGTTGAAGCCTTGTCATGGGCTGACGCTGCGCTTAAAGATGCGATTAAAGAGCTTATAAATAACAAGCTTGCAGGCTGGGACTTTAATGCGCAGGTAAATATTATTAATAATATAAATAATTTAAATATATATTTCAGGCCGGCGCAGCCATTAGTGCTTGCAGTGCGGCCAAGCTTATATTCACGTACTATTCCCGTTATGTTTAAATCTGACTTAGAGGCTAAATTAATCCCGGGCCTATCGCCGTTGATAGGCCTGCCTGTCGCGTGGGCTGAGCAGCATAGATTGGATATAGAAATAGCTGCGCGTAATTTCTTGAAGGATAGAAATTCTGTAGATAATATGCGAGCGAGTGCGAATGTGAAATTTAAACCTGCGGCTGAGGCAGCGTTAGAGGCGAAAGTTGACAGCGACAGATTTTTATTTCAGGTTTGGGTTGCGGCCTATGCCGGAATTAAAGATAAGTATCCCGAGGCCGGCGTATTTTTCGGGTGGAACATG